>PXQO01000058.1 GCA_003021285.1 Halobacteriales archaeon QH_2_65_14
GAACGCCCACGTCCCGAACGCGTCGATCATCCCCACGAGATACGAGGCGACGACGGTCCCCTTGAACGAACCCAGCCCGCCGACGATGACGATGACGAACGCCGGCAGGAGCACGTCGAGCGCCAGCGGGACGCTCACGTCCCAGAGCGGGTCCCACATCAGCATTACGCCCGCGGCACCGGCGACGCCGGCACCGATGCCGAACACGACGGTGAACGTGCGCTTGATGTTGATGCCCAGCGCCTTGGCCATCTCCTCGTCCTCGACGCCCGCCCGGACGAACAGCCCGTAGCGGGTCCTGTTGAGGAACGCCCAGATGGCGACGATGGTGAGCACGCCGAGCGCGATCTGGAGGACGTGGATGCCCGCGAACTCGATGAATCCGAGGTCGTGTGTCGACCGCAACGCCGTCGGGAGCGTCTGCCGTTCCGGCTCCGTCCAGTCGAGCTGGTACCGGCCGTCGTTGACGTTCGTGACCTCGACCAGCATCCGCATGAACTCCTCCATGGTGATGCCGATACCGAACGTCAGGAGAATCTGGTAGATGGGGGGATACTCGTAGAGTTTGCGTATCAGGCTCACTTCGAGCACGATACCGAAGACCATGAGCGCCAGAAAGACCAGCCCCATGGCGACCAGGAACAGGAAGATTGTCGGCCCGAACCCCATCCCGGCGAGGCCGAGCGCGAGCACCGTCCCGCCGGCGACGTATGCCCCGTACATCGTGAACGCACCGTGGGCGAAGTTGATGACGTCCATCAGGCCGAAGATGAGGGTCAGCCCGGCCGCGATCATCAGGAAGACGCTTCCCTTTGCGAACCCCTCGATGAGGACGGCTGTGAGTTCACCCGGCGACGTGAGCAGATCGACGATCTCGCCGATGACGAGAACGGTGTCGATCATGCCGAGAGATGCCTCCTGAGCCGTTCGTCCTCGGGCGTGACGTCGGCCGTGTAGCCCTGGTCGATTATCGTTCCGTGGTCCATCACGTAGAACCGGTCGGCGAGGTCGAGTGCGAGGCCGAGTTTCTGCTCGACCAGCAGGATGGACATCTCCCGGGACGCCTCCAGTAGCGCCTCGCCGACGTCCGTGACGATTTTCGGTGCGAGTCCCTCGCTGGGTTCGTCGACCAGGAGGAGGTCGTTCTCGCCGACCAGCCCGCGAGCGATGGCGAGCATCTGCTGTTGGCCGCCCGAGAGGTCGGCCGCCCGCTGGTTGTGCCGCTTTTCGAGGATGGGAAACGTCTCGTAGGCCAGCGACAGCCCCCCCTCGACGTCGTCGGCGTCGGGCACGGCCGCTTTGAGGTTCTCCTCGACCGAGAGCCGGCCGAACATCCGCCGGCCCTCGGGAATCCAGCCGATCCCTGCCTTCGCAACCTCGTAGGTGTCCTTCCCGATGAGTTCCTCGCCCCTGAACCGGACGCTCCCCTTCCGGGGTGGCGTCAACTGGAGGATCGAACGCATGGTCGTCGTCTTGCCCACGCCGTTCCGTCCGAGGAGCGCGACGACCTCGCCTTTCTCGACCGTCAGGTCGACGCCTTCGAGGATGTGGCTCTGCCCGTAGTAGGTCTCGACGCCTTCGAGTTCGAGAAACGTCATGCCACGCCCCCTTCGGAGTCGGTTCCGTCGTCGCTCGCGGTTCTCGACCGGTTCCTGGCGAGGTCGCCGGGCTCGTAGCCGCCGAGGTACGCCTCCTGGACGTCGGGGTCCCCGCGAATCTTTTCGGGGATGTCGTCCGCGATGACCGCCCCCTGGTTGAGGACGACGATGCGGTCCGAGACGTCCATCACGATGTCCATGTTGTGCTCGACCAGCAAAACGGCGTGGTCACTGGCGACGTCCGTGATGAGCGCCTTGATGTCGTCGACGTTCTCCGAGGAGACGCCCGCGTTCGGTTCGTCCAGCAACAGCACGTCGGGGTCGCCGGCGAGCGCGATGCCGACTTCGAGCTGGCGTTTCTCGCCGTGGCTCAGGTTCTCCGCCGCGATGTCGGCTTTCCCGTCGAGGCCCACACGCTCCAGAATCGCGTGGGCCTCCTCGATGTGCTCGTCGAACGTGTGGACGTTGCGCCAGAACCGCACCGAGTTGTCGCCGTGGGCCTGGGACGCGATCCGGACGTTCTCCAGGACCGAACTCGTCGGGAAGACGTTCGTTATCTGGAACGAACGGTGGAGACCGAGCTGGGCAGTCTCGTAGGGGTCGCGGCCCGTGATGTCTTTCCACTCGTCGTCCGTTCGTAACTCCACTGTTCCTTCCGTGGGTTCGAGCGCTCCGGTGAGCAGGTTGAAAAACGTCGTCTTGCCCGCACCGTTGGGGCCGATGATTGACGTCAGCTCGTCACCGAGTTCGAAGTCGACGCTGTCGGTGGCCGTGATGCCGCCGAATCGTTTTGTGAGTCCACGTGTTCGTAGCATGGTGAATATTCCGCCGGAGGTGACGGCCCTCGACACTCAGCTCAGGTCACAGCTCATCTCGTCGGCCGGAATCGTCACGTTGTCGGCGTCGATGGTCTCGATTGGCTCGCCCGGCATGATGGGGGCCGGCCACGCCTCCTGGTCCTCGGGCGTCACCTCGACCGGCGCGACGGTCATATCCGAGCGGGCCTGGTTGTTGTACTCCTGGAACTCGTAGCCGTTCTCGCCTTTCGGGGTGTCGGTGACGGTCATGCCGGACATCCCCTCGATGAGGGCGTCACTGCTGACCTCGCCCTGCTCGTGGAACGCCTGAATCACCGCCGAGGAGGCGGTGAACGCACCGCCCGTGAACAGGTCGGGGACCACGTTGTACGCCTCGACGTGGCTCTCGACGAACGCGTCGTTGATGTCGTTGTCGTACTGGTTCCAGTGGTACCGCGTCGTGAACGGCCCGAACTGGGCCTGTTCGATGCCCTCGTTGGTGAAGTTGTCGCCGAGGGCGTCGGCCAGCAACCCGCCGACAGCGCCGAGTGTCAGGCGCGACGCGAACCCGCCGAACAGCCGCATCTGGTAGTCCCCCTGGAGGAACGCCGTCCCGAACGGGATGAGCGTGGAGGCGGTGAACCCACCGACCATCCCCTGTGCGCCGGCCTCCTCGGCCTGGTTGAGCAGTCCGGACCACTCCTCCTGGCCTTCCGGTACCTCCCGTTCGAAGACGATTTCGACGCCGCGTGCCTCGAGTACCTGTTTGTAGTTGTTCACGACTGACCGGCCGAATGAGTTGTCCGAACCGAACAGGGCGACCTGGTCGACGTCAGTCGACTCCGCGATGTAGACGCCGCCGCTACGGGCGTCCATCGCCGTGTTCTCGTTGGCCCGGAACACCCGGTCGCGGCAGGTCTCCCCGTCGGCGGTGATCTCCGCCGCTGCTGCAGGCCCCGCGATGAACGGGACGTCCGTCCGGTCGACGACCTGGGAGATGATCCGGATTGCGCTGTCGGAGCTGACCGCACCGTACAGCAGGTCGACGTCGTCGTCCGCGACCAGGTCCTCCGCGAGTTGCTGGGCCTGGCTCGGGTCGAACTGCGTGTCGCGGGCCAGCAGTTCGAGGTCGATGTTGCCGACCGAGTACTCGTAGCCGCCCTCGTCGATGGCGTTCTCCCCGAGCGGGTCGTCGTCGGCCTTGTGGGCCAGCCCGCTGTAGAACCCGGACGTCCCCTGGTGGCCGTACACGTCCAGCGGACCGGTGTAGTCCTGGAGGATACCGATGGTGAAGCTCCCGCTGACGTCGTCGGTCATCCCGCCGTCGTCACTGTCGTCGTCGCCGGTGTCGCTGTCACTGTCACTGTCACTGTCACCCGTCTCGCTATCGCTGTCGCCGGTGTCACTATCGCTGTCACTGTCATCCGTGTCGCTGTCACCGGAGCCGTCGTCTCCGTCGTCCCCGCCATCGTCGTCGTCACCGACACAACCGGCGAGAGCGATTACACCCGATGCACCCAGCGTACCGAGCACGCGTCTTCGTGATAGCTTCTCACGATCCATGGCTACTTCTAACGGTGTTTATACTTTAAAAGGTGGAGTTTACATGTTCATACCACCGTTTATTTCCGCCGCCCCTCTCATACGGACGCTCGTGATTCTTTACCGCCATGCAGTCACAGATATCCCGTTACAGGGGCCGAAACAGGCGATAATTCCGGGTCAGGCCGAAAATAGTCACAACAACCACTATTAGACGGTCTCGTCGTCGAGGCGGTTGATCGCCCCGATGGCGGCATCGAGGATTTTCCGTTCGCCCCGCCGGAGGTTCATCGAGACAGCCGTCTTGGAGACGTCGAACTCGTCGGCAAGGTCGTCCAGCGTCGCCGCACGCGGTGTCTCGTAGTAGCCGCGGTTCGAGGCGTGTCTGAGCGTCTCGCGCTCGGTCCCGGTCAGCGACCGACAGCCGTCCATCAGGTGGAGCGCGCTCTCGGAGTTTTCCAGCAGGTCGAACAGGCTGGTCGCGTCGAACTGCTCGCGTTCCTCGACCTCGAAGTCGTTGTTGCGTTCGAGTTCCGCGAGCGTGGCGTTCTCTTCGTCGTCGCTGTCGAATCCCACGTGCCACGTCTCGCTGCCGTCCTCGATCCGGAACGGCCCCGTGATGTACCCGCCGTTTCGCTGGATCGTCTTCATCGCGTTCGTCTGCTCGATGACGGTGCTGATGTTGGCGACGTTCTCCCGCTTCGAGAGGAGCGAACAGCTCCGCATGTTCCCGTGGGCCTGCAGCTCCTGCAAGCCACGGTCGAGGGCACCCCGGGAGTCACCCCTGACCACCAGCCGGGTTTCGAGTTCCTCGGCGTCCGTGTCCAGCTGCCACTGAACCGCCGAGAATGCGACGTCGACGTCGTCCGTCGTATCGATGAACGGACAGTCGTACTGTCGCATATCAATGTTCAAATCTATCATTATAAACCACGTCTTGGGTTCCCACGGTATAAAAGGTGCTGTCTCGCTCGAAGGAATTTGACCGGACAGCCGCTGAGACCCGCCACGAGGCGCTGACGGCGATGGGTTCGGGCGCTCGTTCCGGCAAACATGTTAACACGTGAGTTTTCGGTTCTGGCTAGAGAACGTTCACACGGGATGACAGCCGACGAAATATCGATTCCGGAGATAACGTCGGACCGGATACACACCGTCGACGACGACGCGTTCCGGCCCGACAACTGCTGTATCGTCACTGGCGGTGCCTCGGGCATCGGCCGGGCGACGGCGCTGGCGGCCGCCGAGAACGGGCTGACGGTCGTCGCGACCGACATCGACGAGGAGGGACTGGAGGGAACCCGCGAGAAAGCCCGGGAACTCGAAACCGAGGGCCCGGTCGAGACGATCACCGCCGACCTCACCGAGGACGAGGACATCGAGCGGATCGTCGAGGAGGCGACCGAGTACGGCGACGTGAAGTACCTCGCCAACATCGCCGGTATGCAACACATCGATTCTATCGAGGATTTCCCGATGGAGGTCTACGACACGATTCACGACGTGATGTTGCGCGCGCCGCTGTACCTCTCGAAACTCTGTCTGCCCCACATCCGGCAGACGGACGATGGGCGGGGGGCCATCGGGAACATGGCCTCGGTCCACGGGCACTACGTCACCGCCGAGAAGGTCGCCTACAACGTCTCGAAGTTCGGCATCCGCGGGCTGACCCAGTCAATCGCCGCCGAGGGGGACGGCGACGTTCGCTCGTTTTCGATCAGCACCGGCTACGTCAAGACGCCGCTCGTGACCGAGCAGATTCCCGACACTGCGGAGAGTCGGGGTATCAGCGTCCGGGAGGTCGTCGAGGACGTAATGCTCGGCCAGACACGCACCAAGGAGATGATGGAACCGGTCGACGTCGCCAACCTGTTCGTCGTCGGGTTCTCCGACCTGGCGCGGCACCTCAACGGCGGCGACCTGCTGTTCGACGGCGGAATGACGCTGACCTACGAATGACCCGACTGGCGACCGAACGCGGCGAACGAACCCTGTTAAATACGCCCTCTGCCAATCAACACACACGAAACACATGACAGTCCACGACCACAGCGACCGTCCGTACGAGTGGGTCGGGGCCCTCAGCGAGAAGCGCGCGGCGCTCACGCCCGACCGCGTCGGCCTGGTCGACGCCGACACGGCGACGGAGTTCACCTACGCCGACCTCGACCGGCGCGCCAACCGCACCGCAGGGCTTCTCTGCGAGCACGACGTCGGGAAGGGCGACCGGGTCGCGGTCGTCTCGCGCAACCGCCCGGAACTGGTCGACCTGTACTTCTCGACGGCCAAGGTCGGCGCGGTGCTCGCGCCGCTCTCGCACCGACTGGCTCCGCGGGAACTCGGTCTGATACTCGACGACATCGAGCCGTCGATGCTCGTCGTCGAGGCACCGTTCGCCGCCGCCGTCGACGAGGCGCTCGCCCACGACGAGTTCACGCCCGCGGTGCCGCCCCTCGTCGGCCTCGACGACGGGACCGCCGGCGGAGACGGCGCGGACGGCAACACACGACAGGACGATACGTTCGGTGAACGCGACTGGCTGCTCTACGCGACAGCCGTTCCGGACGACGGTTCGGCCATCGAAGGGGTCGACCTCTCGCTCTCGGACCCGCCCCTGTTTCTCCACACCGGCGGGTCGACCGGGCTCCCGAAACAGGTCGTCCAGACCCACGGCTCCATCGCCTGGAACGCGTTCAACACCATCATCACCTGGGGGCTGTGGCCCGATGACACCACGCCGATGGTGTTCCCCTTCTTCCACACCGGGGGGTGGAACGTCCTGACGATTCCCTTCTTCCACATGGGCGGGACAGTCGTCATCTCCCGCGATTTCGACCCCGGGCAGGTGCTCGACCTCATCGAAGGCTACGATGCCACGGTGCTCGTCTCCGTCCCTGCGGTGTTGCGGTTCATGGTCGAACACGACGACTGGGACGGGACGGACCTCTCCTCGCTCCGGTTCGTCAAGAGCGGCGGTGGTCCCTGCCGCGATGCGATTATCGAAGCCTGGAACAAGCGGGGCCTCTCGATATCCCAGGGGTACGGGCTGACCGAGTGTGGCCCGAACAACTTCGCCATGCCCGACGGGTTCCCCCGCGAGAAGACCGACAGCATCGGGATGCCCTGCCTGTACGTCGACGCGCGGATCGTCGACGAGGACGGCCGGCGACTCCCGCAGGGCGAGGTCGGGGAACTCGAACTGGCGAGTCCCCACGCCGGTGATCGGTACTGGCACAACGAGGCCGAGACCGAGGCGACCTTCGGCGGGGGTCCCGCCGGCGGTGACGGGAACGACGACGCCTGGGTCTCGACCGGCGACCTCGCACGCGTCGACGGGGACGGCTACTACCACATCGAGGGCCGGAAGAAAAACATGTTCGTCTCCGGCGGCGAGAACGTCTATCCGCCCGAAATCGAGGACGTCATCACCGACCACCCAGAGGTCGACGAGGCCATCGTCGTTCCGGTGCCCGACGAGGACTGGGGCGAGGTCGGCAAGGCCGTCGTCGAGGGCGACGAGTCGCTCACGCTCGCCGAACTCCAGGAGTTCATGGACGGCAAGATCGCCCGCTTCAAGATTCCGAAACACCTCGCGTTCGTCGAATCGATGCCGATGAGCGGCCCGTCGAAGATCGACCGCCAGACCGTCGAGGACGAGTTCGGCGGCGACGCTGGCTCCTGAGCGCGGTCAGTTTGGTATCAATTTGGATAATCTGGCTGTTCGAGCGGTCGATGAGTGTTATTCCGTTGACAACCCGTCGGCCAGTCACGGTTTTCTCTATTCGGCGACCCGGAGCCATCGGACGTGCTCGCTCGCCGCCGGGCCACCCGGAATATTCCTGCCGCCGTCGGTCGAAAACGTCAGACGTCCGTCAGACGACGGGGGAAAACTAATAAAACTGCCCCGACTATGCGTATTTAAATCATGGATTCGATTATTGATGATGCGATTGACGAGGCCGAGGAGGAACGGGAGAAGCCCCCAGAGCAGGAGGACAGAGAGAGCACAGCAACGCGCGACAACCCGTCGACGACGGGCCAGATGACCGACGAGGAACTCGCCGCGGTCGTCGAGGACCTCGAAACGAAGATCACGGTCGTCGGCTGTGGCGGCGCGGGCGGCAACACGGTCACGCGGATGATGGAGGAAGGAATCCACGGCGCGAAACTGGTCGCCGCCAACACGGACGCCCAGCACCTCGCGGACGAGGTCGCGGCCGACACGAAGATACTCATCGGCAAGAAACGGACGGGCGGGCGCGGTGCCGGGTCGGTCCCGAAGATCGGCGAGGAGGCCGCACAGGAGAACCTGGAGGACATCCAGCAGGCCATCGACGGCTCGGACATGGTGTTCGTGACCGCCGGACTCGGCGGCGGGACCGGGACCGGGGCGGCACCCGTCGTCGCCCAGGCCGCCCAGGACTCGGGCGCGCTGACCATCTCCATCGTTACGATTCCGTTCACCGCCGAGGGCGAGCGCCGGCGGGCGAACGCCGACGCCGGCCTCGAACGTCTGCGGTCGGTCTCGGACACGGTGATCGTCGTGCCCAACGACCGGCTACTCGACTATGCGCCCTCGATGCCCCTGCAGGACGCGTTCAAAATCTGTGACCGCGTGCTGATGCGCTCTGTCAAGGGCATGACCGAACTCATCACCAAACCCGGCCTGGTCAACGTCGACTTCGCCGACGTCCGCACCATCATGGAGAACGGCGGCGTCGCCATGATCGGACTGGGCGAGAGCGACTCCGAGAACAAGGCCCAGGACTCCATCCGGTCGGCGTTGCGCTCGCCGCTGCTTGACGTCGAGTTCGACGGCGCGAACAGCGCCCTCGTGAACGTCGTCGGCGGTCCCGACATGAGCATCGAGGAGGCCGAGGGCGTCGTCGAGGAAATCTACGACCGCATCGACCCCGACGCCCGCATCATCTGGGGCGCGTCGGTCAACCAGGAGTTCGAGGGCAAGATGGAGACGATGATCGTCGTCACGGGCGTCGAGAGCCCCCAGATTTACGGCAAGAGCGAGGCCGAACAGGAGCGCGCCGCACAGCAACTCGGCGACGACATCGACTACGTCGAGTGACCGGCTGACCGGCACATCCGCCG
Organism: Halobacteriales archaeon QH_2_65_14; assembly: GCA_003021285.1. GTDB lineage: Archaea > Halobacteriota > Halobacteria > Halobacteriales > Haloarculaceae > Halovenus. Next base: position 9,044 of record PXQO01000058.1, read on the forward strand.
GCGCTCGCTGGACGGAACAAACGACACGCTTCTCGGCTCACAGCCGCCGCTACGCTTCTTCGACGTTGACGACCGCCAGTTCGTCGTCGACGACGAGCGTGAGTTCGTCCCCGTCGAGTTCGAAGGAGACGCTCGCGCGGAACGGGTCCGCTCCCAGGATGCGCTCGTGGTCGGGGAGGAACGTGGCGAACTCCCAGAGTGAAACGTCCCGGACGTCGACGTCGTGGTCGTAGAAGAAACCGGCGACGGCAGGGTGGTTGTGGAACGTCAACCGCAGGCCGCTCGTGATTTCGACGCCACACCGGCGACACTCGTAGGTGACAATCGGGATGTCACCGATGCGGTCGACGAGTTCCTCGGGCATCTCCTCGCGAGCCTCGTCGTGCGCTTCCTCGGGAATCACTCGGCTGACCCGCGGGTCGACGTGCCCGTCGCAGTAGATGCAGAATCCGCGGTTGACGTGGTCGATTATCTTCCGCAGGTACTCGCCGGCCACGGCCGGTATCTCCGCTCTCTCACAGTCGAGGAAGACGCTCGGCGGGACGCCGAACTGGCTCTGCATCTCGCAGCCCGGACACTCCACCTGCACGGTCTCGTCCTCGTAGGAGAACGTGCGCGTCTCGCCACAGAGCCGGCAGGGGTCGTCGAGGGTCATCGGCTCCATCGTCGCCTCGATGGTGTATGCGCCGGCCTCGATTGCACCGTTGACGTGGTGGCCAGCCTGCGTGAGTTCGTAGCCGTCGTCGCTCCTGGCGACGAACTGCCCGAGGAGTTTGTCGAGGTGGTAGTTGAACTGACCGGAGTCACGGATACCGGTCGCCTCGCGGAGCTCCGAGAACGCCATCGCATCGTGGTCGCCATTCCACAGCGCCCGGAGAATCTCGACCCGGTTCTCGTCGGCCAGCAGCGTGAACGCCTCGTCCGGGTCGGCCTTCCTGACGAACTCGGGGGAACTCATATCCGAGTCTCTATCGGCCGTCCTCATAAAAACACCCGAGACCGCCGCCGGCTACGTCCCACGACGGTTTCGTCGTCCAGTCACGTTCCGCGGTTGCCCGTGGTCCGCCGCGAAGCGCAGGAGAGACCCCGGTAGTGAGCGCCGGCCAGCGCCCTCTACCGGGGACCCTGACCGCAGGACGGGCGCGAACGGTAGTCTTAGGGTGCTGTGTGTTAATTTGATAAACGAATGGAGGGGGTGCTCTGGTACGTGCTGACCGGGACGCGCGGCGGGAAAAACCGCGTGCGTCTGCTCCAGACACTCGACGAGCAGCCCCGGAACGCGAACCAGCTCGCCGAGGACCTCGACCTCGACTACAAGACGGTGCGTCACCCCCTCGACGTGCTGATGGAGAACGACGTCGTCAGGCGTAGCGGCGACGACTACGGCGCGGTCTACCTGCCGACCGAGCGGGCCCGGCACAACTGGGACGCCGTCGAGACGATTATCGAAGAGGGGGACGAGACATGAACCAGGACACGAACCGACGTGGGCGAGTTTCGGAACAGTTTCGGGCGGAAATTGGGAAAGTGATTAAACGGGTCCACCAGGTAGGTGACAGACGATGAGTCTCTGGTTCGACATCGCGCGGCTGTCGGCGGGGGTCAACCTGGTCTTGCTCGGTATCCTCCTCGGCATCTGGGGGCGAAACTACCTCGAACTCCGCTCGAAACACGCCCTCGGACTGGGCATGTTCGCCCTGTTCCTGTTCGCCGAGAACGCCTTCTCCCTGTACATCTACCTCGTCGACCCGACGCTGTCGGCCTGGTTCTCCTCGGACGTCCCGAACGTCGCCTGGCGTGCCATGATGGCGCTACACGTGCTCGAAACCCTCGGACTCGCGTTCCTGGCCTGGGTGACCTGGGACTGACTCTCCGAGTTTACTCCCCATTTATATACCACTCACCACTGTTCGAGCGGCGCTACTGAGCGACTCCCTGCGAAGCCAAAAACACGATACGTGGGACACTTTCGGGGCGAAATTGGGTGAGAGTGCGGTCGGAGTTCGGCAAATCTTCTTTTAAGTATCCTCCGTCGGTATGATTATGCGTCAGAACGCATACGCAGTATCGATGGTCGCACTCCTCGTTCTGTCGGCGTTCGCCGGCGGAGTCGGGGCGCTCGCGACCACAGTATCGGCAGACAGCCACGAGGCGACAGTGACTTTCACTGAGCGAACGTCCGGCGGTGAGACGGTGACTGTCGACGAAGTGACGCTCCCGGAAGGTGGCTTCGTCACGGTACACGACTCGACACTCGCTGACGGGAACACGCTCGGGAGTGTCGTCGGGACGAGCGCGTATCTCGAACAGGGCACCCACGAGAACGTCACAGTCCACCTGGATGACGGGATAACGGACGGGACGTTCCACGCGATGGCCCACCAGGACACCGACGGTGACCGCGCGTACACGTTCGTCTCCTCGAACGCAGAGGCCGACGGTCCCTACACCGTCGACGGCGACATCGTGATGGACGACGCCGAGGTGACGGTATCGGCCACCGTCAGCGTCACCGACCAGCCCACCGACGGCTCGACGGTCGTCGTCGACCGCGTCGAACTGTCGGCGGGCGGGTTCGTGACGGTTCACGACGCGTCGCTGAACGACGGTGCGGTCTTCGAGAGCATCCGCGGCACCAGCGCGTACCTCGACGCCGGCGTCCACGAGAACGTCCGGATTCACCTCGACGAGCCG
>PXQO01000059.1:0-7055 GCA_003021285.1 Halobacteriales archaeon QH_2_65_14
ACGACGTAAGGACCGCAGGCCCCAGGCCGAGGACCGCAACGAGTCGCGGGAGTTCAGCAAGCCGGGGCTTTCATGCTGTTTACAACTCCAGTATTGCTTATCTGACCACTACCCTCGAACCGGTCTTTAGTCAGCGAGAGAATCCCGGCCTGAAGGCGGGCGTGAATCGCGTCAGCGTCGGTACGTTTTTGCCTGTTCGGCCCGTTTGCACACCCAACCGAGGCGGCATGACCGCCCCCATGTCGGGACAATCGGACAATCTCGGGATTCCTGCCCGACTCTCGCAGGTATCCCCTACGCGAGAGGAGCAGGATACCGACACAAAACAACAAGGTACCTCCGAATCCCCCACGGGATAGGAGACGGGGGCGTGGCACTCCCAGCACTCGTCGGTGTGCGAACGTAAGTTCCCAACGCTTCCGCCTTCGGCGGTGAGGGGAAGCCGCGCTGTTCACGGCGCGGAGGATGTCACTTTGGCACTGCATTCAAACAATCACACATGACCGAAACTGTAACGCCACAACGCGAACCGGAAAACAAGGGTGGAATGGGGATTTTCGGATGGCTGATGTTCCTGGGCATGCTGGTCCTGATGATTCCGCTGATTCCGATCTATCTCCTCCTGAAACTCTACGAGTTTGTTACTAACCGCGATACCTCGGATAGCTCACAGCCGTAGCTCTTCCGTTCGACGGTGCTGATTGGCCGGGAAACCCGGAGTCCAGTAGTTCTTGTAGGATGAGGAGCCAGCGACCCGCATGGGTGAGCGTGCGCTGGCGGCGGTGTCTCGACCTCCGGATTCACTGGAACTGTTCCGCTCTCAATGGGCAGGCCGAGAGTCGGTCGTCTCCCGCGTACTCGATGACGGTGACCCGCTGGGGGTATTACTGGAAGAAGACTGGTCGTGGCGGGGTTCCCTTCCTCCTCTCTACCTCCTCTGGACGTGTGACTATCAGGCGACAACTGTCCTGTACATTGTCTCCGCCACTGGCGTCGAGGTGTATGTGCCCCTCTGGTTCGGGCTTCCACTCCTCGACAACGACCCCGATCCGAAGCTTGGCGCAGTGGTCAACGTTTCGTCGATGACCGAGTTCCGTGAACTCCGGCTGTGCTTTGCCCGGCTCAAGGGCACACTGCAGGAATCAGTTCTGGCGGGGATTCTCTCCCGCAAGCAACTGTTTCAGGTTCTCTTGGTGAAACTCGAGGACTTCCCCTATCGCGCCAGTCCTCCACTTTCACGAGGGCCGCGGTAAGTTTGGCGTGCGTTGTGAGTGCGCTCCCGACGTTTCCGGTCCCGATGATTCCGATGTCCGTGTTCGCGTTTCTGTTGTGGGCACACCACTATCTATTCTCGCCCGCCCGTCTCGCGATAGCACCGGTTCATGCAGAGAGCGGTCGCAGTCACCGGAATCGCCCTGCCGCCCTCCGAGTCAGAGTTCGGGCGGTTGGTCGCGGCCGATTGCGAGTTCGTGGGCTTCCACGTCCTCGAGTGCCGCCGCCTGTCCACCGACGTCGACCGTTTCACCGTCGCTCTCGATGGTGATTGCGGCAGTTTCGTAGTTCGTCCCGATGGCGGCGTCGACAACCTTCCCCGACACAGTACGGTAGTCGCCGGTTTCGACGTCCCGCCCGTCGACTGTCGCATAGAAGACCCCGTCCTCCCTGGCGACGTCCCTGACACACCGACGAATGGTCGCGTAGCGGCGGGGGAACGAGGGGGGACTCCGGCTCTCGACGAGCGTCGTCGCGGAGGGCCAGACGACCGTGTTCAGAAAGCCCGACACGAGAAAACCAAGCTCAGACCGGTTGAAAATGACGCCGTACTGGTCGCGGTCCGAGCGGGACGGCCGCCCTGCGGTGTACACGGAGTAGCTGCCGTCCGCGACGGCAACGAGCGGCGTCGTGAGCCCCCGGCGCGTGGAGGTGACGGTTGCGACCCGCGAGTAGTCGTACTCCTCAGCACCGGGAACGTCCGCCGCCGGGGACAGCAGCAATTCGATGGTGACGCCCGCGTCCCGACGTGCTGCCAGTTCGTCCTCGAACCGGGCGAGCAGGTCGGGCGTCAGCGACAGCAGGAGTTCGTACTCCGCGGTCGAGATGACGTCCCCGAGATAGCGGAGAACGGTCTGGCGTGACGTGACGAGCGAGACGGCCTCGGTCGGCCGCGACGGGGCCGTGTAACGCTGTTCCAGGTTCTCGACGAGGTCGTCGAGCGTCGTGCGCACGTCGTCGAACGCGTCCTCGGGGTCGACGGCGAGCACCTGTATCGGCCGCGACTCGCGAATCTCAACGAAGCCGTTGTCGGCGAGACTCCGGACGGTATCGTACACCCGCGGCTGGGGAATGTCGGTCTCCGCTGCGATCTCCGAAGCGGTGAGCTGTCCGTGTTCGAGGACGACGAGATACGCCTGTATCTCGTAATCGCCGAAGTCGAACCGGTCCCCGAGCGCTTCGAGATGGCGCGGGAGGTCGTCGCTGTCCATATCGGGTTCTCCGACCCGTGCGTAATGAGTCCTTGGTCAGAGCGAATCGAACGCTACCGCGGTCTTGATCGTCGTTTCGCTTCGCTCGAACGCCTCCTCGAACGACTCGTAGTGGACGACCCGTGTCAGGTAGTCCTCGAAGAACCACGAGGGGAGAGACTGGAGCCGCTCGATACCTGCCCGGAAGTGCCTCGGTCCGGAGTTGACACTGCCCACGAGCGCCTTGTTTTTCAACACCAGTTCCCCGTGGAGCCGACCGCCGTCGATCTCGAAGTTCCAGGCCTCGGGGACGCCGAGCAGTGCCGCGACGCCGTTCGGCGCGAGCGCGTCGATACTCTGGAACGCGTGCTTCGCGTAGCCAGTCGCCTCGTAGATCAGGTCCGCGGGTTCGTGGACGTCCGGAATCTCGTCGACCGGTGTCTCCCGCGAATCGACGTACGTCGCCCCGAGTTTCTCGACGATGTCGATTGTCGGGTCCGGTCGGTCCCGGCGACCGAGACAGTACACCTCCATCCCGTCGACGAGCATCGCCACCGTCAGGATGCCGAGCGACCCGTTCCCGAGGACCAGCGCCGTCTCCGGGTCCCAGGCGAACGACGAGCGGGACGCCTCCGCCAACTCCAGTGCCTTCTCCGTGATACTCGCGGGTTCGATCAGAAACCCCAGCTCCGCGAGTTCCTCGGGGACGGGAACGAGAAACTCCGCCGGACTGGTGAAGTACTCGCTCATGAACCCGTGTGCGCGGTCGATACCGCGCTCCACCGTCGCCTCGGGCGGTGCCATGTCGGCCCCACCGCGCTCGAAGTACTCGTTGGGCCCAGTCGGCGGGGGGCGTCGGACTGTCGGTGTCACGACGTCACCCCGCTCGAAGTCGGTGTCCCCGGGGTCCTCGACGACGCCGACGGCCTCGTGTCCCAAAGTCAGGAAGTCCTCGTCGGCCGGCGACCCGCCGCTGGCTCCGGTTTCGGGACGGTCTTGAGGCTGGGCTCTCTCGCACCGTCCTCGATGACGATTGCGTTCACGCATGCCAGTAACTCGCCAACGAAAAAATACGCACCGGTCATCCGGGGGAGCGTCGTGTCGCCGTCGCCGGAGTCTCCCACCTGTAACAGTTCAGGCTCCAGCACCCGGCAGACAGATCGGCGGTCCTTCCAGTTCTAAAAATTTACTTGAAAACGAGTAAACTTCTTAGGTTTTCGGTTCCAAAGGGGGGTATGGCCGTACGACACCCATCGAACCGTCAGGAACTGCATATCGGGGGCGTCTGGCGAACCCCGGAGAAGTACATGGAGGTCACCGACCTCGCGGAGGGCGGGACGTTCACGACGGTCGCCGCGGCGACGCCGGCCGAGGCGGAAGACGCCCTCGCGGCGGCACAGCGTGGGGAGGTCGCCATGCGCGAGACGACGGTCGTCCAGCGTGCGGACTGGATGCTGGCCATCGCTGGCGGCATCGAGGACCGCAAGGAGGAACTCGCGGACGTCATCGTGCGGGAGGCGGGCAAGCCGATCAGTAGCGCCAGGGGAGAGGTCGACGCCGCCGCGGAACGGTTCCGGCGGGCCGCGGAGGAAATCCGGTCGATGAAAGGCGAGTACGTCGAGGGGACGACCGACGGGCACGAGGGATGGCGTGCGGTCGTGCGCAACGAACCAGTCGGGACGGTCCTCTGTATCACGCCGTACAACTACCCCCTGTCGACGACGGCGCTCCAGGTCGCGCCGGCGCTGGCGGCGGGGAACGCAGTCGTCCTGAAACCGGCCACGAAGACGCCGGTGTCCGGGGCGATACTCGCGGACATTACCGTCGAGGCCGCACCGGACCTCCCGGACGGCGGGTTCTCGTTCGTCCCCGGCCGGGCGAGCGACATCGGCGACGTGCTCGCGGGCGACGACCGTCTCGATGCGATTGCGATGACGGGGTCCTCGAACGCCGGCAAGCACGTCGCCTCCGTCAGCGGGATGGTCGAACTCCACATGGAACTGGGCGGGAACGCGCCCGCCGTCGTGTTCCCGGACGCCGACCTGGATGCGGCATCCGCGGCCGCGGTCAAGGGGTCGCTGAAGTACGCGGGGCAGCGCTGTTCTGCAATCTCGCGCGTGCTCGTTCACGAGTCGGTACACGACGACCTCGTCGAGCGCATCGACGCCGAGATGGACGACTGGGAGGCAGGCGACCTCTTCGACCCGGACACCGCCCTGGGACCGCTCATCTCAAAGTCCCAGGCCGAGTGGGTCGAGGAACTCGTTGAGGACGCCATCGAGCGCGGGGCGACCCTCGTCCGTGGCGGGGAGCGCGACGGGCGGTTCTTCGAACCGACGTTGCTCGTCGACGTCCCCCGGGACGCCCGCATCGTCCACGAGGAACAGTTCGGCCCGGTCGTCGCTGTCACCCGCTTCGAGGACGAGGAGGGGGCCCTGTCGATTGCGAACGACGGCGACCTCGGGCTTGACGCGGCAGTGTTTACGAGCGACTACGACCGCGCGATGCGCGTGGCCGACCGCCTCGAAGCGGGCGGGGTCCGCATCAACGGCGCACCCAGCCACGGCCTCGGCGACATTCCGTTCGGGGGCGTGAAGGAGTCGGGCATCGGCCGCGAGGGCATCGGCTACACCATCGAGGCGTTCCTCGAGCACAAGAGCATCATCCTGTAGGGGGCGACGGGCCGGTCGAGAATAGTATCAGAAGTATCGTGGGAGCCTGAGTGACGGATACTTCGCTCGTATCGATTTACTCAATCCGACCCGCCGACGCGGATGGCCTGGATGAGCGAGTACACCGGGACGCCGTCGATGTCGTCGATACCCTGTTTGTCGACGAGGACGACACAGGCAACCGGGTCGCCACCCCGCTCCCTGATGCTCTCGATGGTTTCGGTCATCGTCGTGCCGCTGGTGATAGTATCGTCGACGACGTAACACTCGCGGTTGCGGATGTCGGCGAAGTTCTGCGAGAACGTCCCCTCGAGGTCGGCCATGTCGCCGCTCTCCCACTGGTGTTTCCGGGGGGCGTAGGTGGCGATGTCGGTGTCGAGTTCGCGGGCGACGACCGTCGCCAGCGGCGTGCCGGCCTTCTCGACGCCGACCGTCAGGTCGACGGCCTCCCCCTGCTTCGAGAGGAGGTCGGCCATCGCCATCCCGGTGTAGGCTAGCCGCGCCGAGTCCCGGCCCAGCGCGTTCCAGTCCACGTGAATGTCGTGGGGACCGCCTGCAGGCTCCGGGCTGGTGGGAGTCGCGCCGCTCCGCTCGACGAGCCAGCTCGCAGTCTCCCGCGAGACGTTCAGTTCGTCGGAGATTTCGCCCTTCGAGAAGCCGCGTTCGGAGAGTTCCCTGGCACTCTCGATGAGGTCGTCTACGTTCTTCATGGGTTACTTTCGACGGCAGCGTTAATAGAAGTACAGGACGCCCGGCGGTCGGTGTGTTACAGGGAGCGATTAAATGGCCCACACACCAAGGACGCGTATGGAACGGTACGACCAGTTATTTCGGCTCTACGAGGAATTCGACACCGACACGCTCCAGTCCTACCAGGAGTTCGTGGATCTGTCTCCGCCGGTCGATTCGCGGGTTGCCCTCGACCACTGGCAGAACGCGAGCGAGGAACTGGAGGCGCGAAAGGACGAGATACGGTCCGCGTTCCCCCAGGTCGGGGAGACGTTCGCGTCGGTGGCGGCGCTGGCCACGCGCGACCAGGCGTTTGCCGCACTGGACCTCTACTCGAAGGACGACCGCGGCGTGAACGTGCTCGTCCTCGACGTCGACGAGACGCTCCGCTCGGCCGGCAACACGGACAACGAGATTCCCCGCGAGACGTTACACCTGCTGACCCGGTTTCACGGGGAGGGCATCCCAATCGTCATCTGCACGGGCCAGACGCTGGAGAACGTCAAGGGCTTTCTCATCCAGGGGCTCGGCAACAGCATGGTCCACTCGGGAAACGTGAGCATCGTCTACGAGGCCGGGACGGGCGTGTTCACGCCGGGACAGGGCGAAGCGACAAAGCAGTTGCTCTACGAGAACCTCGACCCCGACGTCCAGACCGTCTTCAGTCAGGTTCGCGGGCGGGTCGACCTGCTCGAAGAGTGCGTCGCCGACGTCGTCGACGGTACCCACGAAGGCAACGGGTTCGCTCGCCAGTACTACGCCCAGCAGGACCCCGAGATTCGCGGCGTCCTGGAGACGACCGGCGACGCACCCGAGACGAGTCCCGGCGACGTCCCCGAACCGTTCCGGGAGTTCTTCGAGCGCATCGACGTGGCCTACTACGAGGCGGACGCCGCGGAGGTGGGTTCGCTGGAACTCAACAAGGTCGTCGGCGTCGAGGCGGCGCTGGACGTGCTCGGCGTCGACGACCCGTTCGCGCTCATCATGGGCGACTCGAAAAGCGACCTCCGGGTGATGGAGTGGGCCGACGAGCACGGTGCGGGTATCGCCGCCGCCCCCGAGCACGCCTCCGAGGACGTACTCGACCACGTCACGAGCACCGACGACCTCGTGTTCGACAGGGGCGACGCCGCGGAAATGCTCCGGACCGCGTACGTCCTCCGTCGACTCGCCGCCCTCGACTAGCCGACCA
>PXQO01000059.1:7186-9142 GCA_003021285.1 Halobacteriales archaeon QH_2_65_14
GGTCGTCGAGACGGTCGTCGAGGCCGTCGACGTCCCGGTCATCGCCGGGGTCGGCTGTCCGAGTACCCGCGAGACCGTCGCCCACGCGACACACGCCGAGCGGGTCGGTGCCGAGGGCGTCGTCGCCGTCACGCCGTACTACTACCCGGTCGACGGGGACGGGATGGTCGACCACTACCGCGCCCTGACTGCGGCGGTCGACGTCCCGGTCTACGTCTACCACATCCCCGGCAACGCGGGCGACCGACTGTCGCTGGAAACGGTCCAGCGCATCGCCGAACTGGAGGGCATCGCCGGCCTGAAGGACTCCTCGAAGGACGTTCCCTGGCTCGCACAGGCCATCGACGCGAATCCGCAGGTGACGTTCCTCGCGGGGTCGGACTCGCTCCTGTTCGCCGGGCTCGAACTCGGGTGTTCGGGGATGGTCAGCGCCGTCGCGAACGTCTTTCCCGAACTCGTCGTCGACCTCTACGAGGCGTACGACGACGGTGACGAATCCCGCGCGAGGGAACTTCAGTCGACGGTGTTCGACGTGCGGTCCGCCCTGAAACGCGGCCCGTACCTGGCGGGTGTCAAGACCGCCCTCTCGGTACGCGACGTCGGCTTCGACGTCGGGAGACTCCGCCGGCCGCTCCGGACGATGGCGGACGCCGACCGGAAGGACCTGAAGCGCGACCTGACAGACCTCGGCCTGCTGTGAAAGGGGTGCCGGTCGCGTCTCGCAGCCGCAATGCTTACTTCGAGGATTTCGTGCTACTACCCGTCACTGAACGGTGTCGTCAGTACTCACTCCTCGTGAATCGCGCCGGCGAGGTCGAGAAGTTCCATGACGGCAGTGTCCGCAATCCGGTAGTAGTTCCACTTGCCTTTCTTCCTGCGTTTCACGAGCGCCGCCTCCCGGAGCTTCCGGAGATGGGTCGCAACTGTCGACTGTGGCGCATCGAGAATGACCATCAGTTCGCATCCGCAGAGTTCACCGTGACTGAGCGCCTCGAGCAGCCGCAATCGGTCCTCGTTCGCGAGCGCTCGAAACACCTGATACGGGGCCTCGACCCGCTCGTCGTCGGGCCGGTATTCGAGCAACTCCGCGAGCTTCTCGTCCGGGTTCTCGTATAGCCGCTCCAGTGTGTCACAGGCCCCCTCGACCGAAACTTCCGATCTTGCGTCGCTCATATCGCGTTGTTACGATTTAAAAGGGGATAAAATTATCGTCCGCTTTCACGCGGTCGAAGCCACTATGACAGCGCATATCCGTCGAGTTTCGGCCGGATCGGACCAACTTATATATTGTACAGATACGATATATTGAGTATGTCGAGAGCTGTAACGCTGCGGCGGGCCGGACAGAGAGACCGGGAGTTTATCGAGACCCTCCTCCGGGACAACGACCTCCCTGTCGAGGACATCGGCGACGTGCTGGACTGTCTCTACGTCTGCGAGGCCGGGGGCGAACGGCTCGGCGTCGGCGGACTGGAACGGTACGGGGACGTTGCGCTCTTGCGCTCGGTCGTCATCGAGGAATCCGCCCGGGAGCAGGGGTATGGGACGGCAGTGTGTGAAGCAATTCTCGACTCCGCGGGAGCGGACGGTATCGCCGACGTGTACCTGCTGACCTCGACAGCGCCGGGGTTCTTTCGACGGCTCGGATTCGAGGAAATCGACCGCGAGACCGTTCCCGAACCGATTCAGGGGACGACCGAGTTCAGCGACCTGTGTCCGGCAACGGCCGTCTGCATGCAATGCGAACTCGACGCGACGAAAGACGAACGCAGGGAGTAACGATGTCACAGTGATTATTGCGACTGTTTTCCAGTTCGACTGCACGCAGTCGTGCGGTCGATACGGTAACGACTCGCATTGACATCCTCCTCGGCCTGAAGGCGGGAGGAATCCCGAGCGGTGGGAGTTTCAGGTTTGACAGTGCCACCGAGCATCCGACCGTGGGAATCGGTGGGA
>PXQO01000060.1 GCA_003021285.1 Halobacteriales archaeon QH_2_65_14
GAGGAGGTCACACGCGTCAAGGGATGGGAGACGGAGGAGGTCACACGCGTCAAGGGATGGGAGACGGAGGAGGTCACACGCGTCAAGGGATGGGAGACGGAGGAGGTCCTCGACGTTGGGGAGATGCGCCACGAGGGGCCGGCGTTGCTCATCAAGACGCGGGGCGGTGAGACGAAGCGCCTCGACGGACGGAAGCCAACCACACCGCCGGAGGGGCGGACAGGCACTGGTTCCTGAATACTCGGGGACCCTGTCAACCGTGGTTGCCGTCCGGTTGCGCTTCCGGGATGTCGGACGGACTGTTCGCCCGGAACACGGCCGTTATAACGCTGGGCAACCGAGTGAGACACACAGGATGCAGGACTCTCCGGAGATAGCGGTTCTCAGGCTGGGCCACCGCCCGGGACGCGACGAGCGGATGACGACACACGTCGGACTCACGGCGCGGGCACTGGGAGCGGATCGCGTGCTCCTCGCGCAGGGGGCGGCCGACCGGCGAACCACCATCGAGAACGTCACGGACGGCTTCGGCGGCCCGTTCGAGGTCGAGACCACCGACGAACCGAACCGGGTGCTGTGCGAGTGGCAGGCACGCATCGTCCATCTCACGATGTACGGACTGCCGGTCCAGGAGGTCGAGACCGAAATCCGAAGCCAGTTCGAGGACGGCATGGACCTGCTCGTCGTCGTCGGAGCCGAGAAGGTCCAGTGGGACGTCTACGAGGCGGCCGACTGGAACGTCGCGGTGACGAACCAGCCCCACTCCGAGGTTGCCTCGCTCGCGGTCTTTCTCGACCGGTTGTTCGAGGGGGACGAACTCGACAGGGAGTGGGAGGACGCCGACAGGGTCGTGGTGCCACAGGCCGAGGGCAAGCGCATCGAGGAGCAGTAGGACAGGGAGAGGCGAGCGCCTGCAACGCGCCATCCGATGCATTTAACCCCGTGACACTCCCTTGTTCGGATAATGGCTTTTGAGGAACTCCTGGAGGACCCGGTAATTCAAAAGTACCTCCACGAACTCGTCGGCCCGAAGGGGATGCCAGTCGCGGCAGCACCGCCCGACGGAGAGGTGACGGACGAGGAACTCGCCGAGCAACTCGGACTGGAGTTGAACGACGTTCGCCGGGCGCTTTTCATCCTCTATGAGAACGACCTGGCGAGCTACCGGCGGCTCCGCGACGAGGATTCGGGGTGGCTCACGTATCTCTGGACCTTCGAGTACGACAACATCCCCGAACAGCTCGAAGAGGAGATGCACCGCCTGCTCGCGGCGCTTGAGGCGCGACACGAGTACGAGGTGCAAAACGAGTTCTACCTCTGTGAGCGCTGTGGAATCAGGTTCGAGTTCGACGAGGCGATGGAGTGGGGGTTCCAGTGCCCCGAGTGCGGGACGTCCGTCGACGCGATGGAAAACACCAGACTCGTCGAGTCGATGGAGGGCCGCATCGAACAGCTCCGCGAGGAACTCAACGTCGACGCTACGGAGGTAGAGGTCTAGAGCAGTGCCCACCGGGGACGAACTGATGGCACCGCTCGCACCGAGGGGGCACTTACGATGGTGTTTGCAATGAGGTGGATTCACTGATGGTCGTGCTCGCGACCAGGTGTTACGTCGACGGCGACGCGCGAGAGCGAGCACTCGATTCGCTCACCTCGATGATCGAGGACGACGTCGGCGACCTGGACGTCGAGACGTCGGTCGGACTCCGCGACGACGGGTTTCCGAGCGTGACTGTCGAGGGGGCCGACGCGACTGTCGCCCGGAACCTCCTCGGCGAGCGGTGGGGAGAGATCACCCCTCACTTCGAACCCGGCGAGACGTACGTCGGAACGCTCGAATCCTGGGACGACTCGGGATTCGTTCTGGATGCAGGCCGGGAGATTCACGTCCCCCGCGACGAACTCGGCCTGGGTCCCGGGAGTCCGTCCCAGATACGCACTCGGTTCGGCCTGGTCCAGCACGTCCCGCTGACGTTCGTGTACGGCGACCCCCCGCGACTCGCCGAGGACGAGCGGGACAGGCTCTATGACTGGCGGCGCGGGAACGGGCGGGTGAACGTCAACAGCGCGACCCGGGCCGAGGTCCGGGCGACCGTGAACCGCGCGGGCCACGCCCACGACATCGTCACCGTCGAACGCCTCGGACTGTTGGAGTCGAGCATCGTCTGCAGGGAGAACACCGACCCGCCGGGATTGCTCGCGAGCATCGGCGAGTATCTCCCCGCGGAACTGCTCTGTGTCGTCCCATGAACCGTCGCACGCTTGCCCTCGTTGCAGTCGTCGCTCTCGTCGTTCTGTCGGGCTGTTCGGCTTTCGGCGGCGGTGGAGAAGTCGACGAGGAGGACCTGCTCGGGGACGCAGACTACCAGTGGGAGTCGAACGCCACGGCGACGTATAACCTCTCGGTATCGTCCAGTTCCTACACCGCGGTGCTGAAGATACGGAACCAGTCGACGCTCGACGTCCACAGTCGGAGCGCGTTCCGCGGCGATCAGTCGGTCTCTGTCGAGGCACTCCGGTTCAGGTTCGAGAACGGAACCGTCGTGAACGCGACGCACCCGGGGCTGACGGCGTCCGAAGGCTCCGACGAAACCGAAATCGGGTTGCCGGCCAGGAACGGCACGGTGGCGTGGACGGCCGACAGGAGCGGCAAGAGCTGGTCGACCCCGATATTCGTCGAGGGTTCCCACCAGGTCGAGATGCCCGAGTCGGCCAGGGCCGGCATTCCGCTCCTCTCGCGGGTCACCCCGGGGACCGACCGCAGGACCGTCGAGGACGACCAGATGATACTCTACTGGGAGGAACCCAGCAGCAGCATCTCGATCAGGTACTATCTCGTCCGCGACCTGTACCTGTTCGGCTCTATCGCCGTAATCGCTCTGTTGCTCGGCATCGGCGGGACTGTCTACTACCTCCGGCAGATACGGGCGGCCAAGAAGAAACGCGAGGAGGTCGGGTTCGACATCGATTACGACGACGACGACGTCGGCGGTGACGGCCCACCGCCCGGGATGCGCTGATCGAGGACCGGGAGCGCTTTCTCGCCCACGCGCGGGGGTCCGTCCTCGGTTTCGACCTCGAACCCCTCGGTCAGTTCCCTGTCACCGATCATCTCGTCGAACGCCGAACGGTCGTACGAGGCGACCCTGTCCTCGGAGTGTTCGCCGTAGGCCCGTTCCGGCGGGATGCGTATCACCTGTGTGTCGCCGACGTCCATTCCCAGCAGGGCCTCCTGGAGTCCCTCGATGACTCTATCGTCCCCGACAGTGACTGTCAGCGGTTTGAACTTGCGTTCCGGATACTCCTCGGTCAGCCCCTCCTCCCGTGCGAGGCTCTCGTCTGACGTATCGAAGACCGTTCCGTCTTCGAGACGGCCCACGTAATCGATGGTTACCGAATCGCTCTCCGTGATGGTCATGTTCCTACTGGGACCCCGAGATTGATAAGGCCTGTCTGTCGTAATCCCGACGCTCTCCGTTCGTAGCGGCTGTCACGGAACGCGACGGCTCCGGACAGCGGCGAGGAAAATTAATGTGGTCCGCCAGGCGTAGTATCGTGATGATGTGGGCGGATGAACCGGTCGTGAGCGTGGTCGTTCCGGCACTCGACGAAGCGAGGTACATCTCGCGTACACTGTCGAGTCTGTCCGCCCAGGAGACCGCAGTTCCGTTCGAGGTCATCGTCGTCGACGGCGGCAGTACTGACGGAACGCGGGACGTTGCACGCGAGTACGGCGTCGAAGTCGTCGACCAGTCGGGCACTGGCATCGGACAGGGACGCCACGAGGGGAGTCAGAAGGCGTCCGGCGAGTGGCTCGCGTTCGTCGACGCGGATACGCGGGTTCTCGACTCGCACGTCGACGGGATGCTCGGGTTCGTCCGCGAACACGACCTCGCCGCCGCGAGTTCGCGGTGCCGGGTCATCGACGCCACCCGGGGCAAGGCAAAGCAGGTCGTCGTCAATCGGGTGTTTCCCCAGCTACCCCGGCCGATTCTCCCGGGATTCAACTTCTTCGTCGACGCCCAAATCTACGAGCAGACTGGCGGGTTCCCGGACGTCCCCAACGAGGATACGGCCTACAGCCGCCAGCTCGCCACCGAACACCGGACTGCCTATCACCCCGACGTGCTGGTCGAAACGTCGGGTCGCCGGTTCGGCAGTGACGGACTGACCGGCGCACTCTATCACTACGTTCGCCTCGACGTCGCACGGGTTCGGGCAGACTACTGACGGTGCAGTCCGTCGTCTTTCAGCTTACCTCGGGCACACCCGCCATGCTCAAGAGGGTCGCGCCGGTAGTCAGCGACAACGCATGAGCGAGCCGGAGATACAGGAACTCGACCCACAGACGGTCGAGCGGATTGCGGCCGGCGAGGTGGTCGAACGCCCGGCGTCGGTGGTCAAGGAACTGGTCGAGAACAGCCTCGATGCCGACGCCGAGCGCGTGACCGTCGCCGTCGAGTCCGGCGGGACCGACGCAATCGGCGTCTCCGACGACGGCGTCGGGATGTCCGAACCCGAGGTGAAACGTGCCGTCGAGAAACACACGACCAGCAAGATTCGAGACATCGACGACCTCGAATCCGGCGTCGCGACGCTCGGGTTCCGCGGCGAGGCGCTCCACGCTATCGGTACCGTCTCGCGGGTGACCATCACCACGCGACCCAGGGACGGGAGCCGAGGGACGGAACTCACCGTCGAGGGGGGCGAGATAACAGACGTCTCTCCTGCGGGGTGTCCGGAGGGGACGACCGTCGAGGTGCGCGACCTGTTCTACAACGTGCCCGCCCGCCGGAAGTACCTCAAACAGGAGTCGACGGAGTTCGCCCACGTCAACACCGTCTCGACGAACTACGCGCTGGCGAACCCCGACATCGCTGTGGCGCTCGAACACGACGGCCGCGAGACGTTTGCGACGAACGGTACCGGGGACCTGCGCGAGACGGTGCTGTCGGTGTACGGCCGCGAGGTTGCCGAATCGATGCGCGAAGTCGAGGGTGAGAACCTCCCCGAGGGACCGCTCCGGTCGGTCGAGGGTCTCGTGAGCCACCCGGAGACGAACCGCGCCGGGCGGGAGTACCTCTCGACGTTCGTCAACGGGCGCTACGTCACCGCCGACGTGGTCAGGAACGCCATCGTCGAGGCGTACGGCAACCAGCTCGCTCCCGACCGGTTTCCCTTCGCCGTGCTCTTTCTCGAAGTCGACCCGGCGACTGTCGACGTGAACGTCCACCCCCGAAAGCTGGAAATCCGGTTCGCCGACGAATCGGGCGTCCGCCAGCAGGTCCGTACCGCTATCGAGGACGCGCTGTTGCGCGAGGGGCTGGTCCGCACCTCGGCACCTCGGGGCCGTTCGGCCCCCGAACAGGCCGAAATCCAGCCTGGTGTAGCCGATGATACCGACCAGGATGCGGACACCGGCGAGCGAACGGCCACCAGCGGGTCAGTCGATGAGTCGTCAACCGGGGAACCGGCACCGGCCTCGGAGACAGCGGGGGGCGAACGGGCAGAGTCGGCTTCCGGATCAGACTCTCCGGGGCGAACCCGCGAGCCCACGGGCTCCAGTGTGGAGAGTGAACTGACCACCACCGATTCGGCGAGTGACTCGCCAGCGAAACCGGACGCTGGGGTGGAGCCAGGCGAAGACTCGAACGAATCCGGCGGAGGTGACGGGACTTCGGGACGGAGTGCCGGTAGGCAATCGGGCGACAGGTCGGGTGCCGACCGGAAGTTCCAGGAATCGGGAACGCAGCGGCGTCTGGGCGACGTCGATGCGGACGTCGAGTTCGACAGCTTGCCCGCGATGCGGGTGCTGGGACAGCTCCACGACACCTACGTGGTCGCGGAAACCGCCGACGGGATGGTGCTGATAGACCAGCACGCGGCCGACGAGCGCATCAACTACGAGCGACTCCGGGAGTCGTTTGCCGGCGAGACGACGACGCAGGCGCTCGCGGACCCTGTCGAGGTCGAACTCACCCCTCGCGAGGTGGAACTGTTCGACGCCCACTCGGATGCACTCGCCAGGCTCGGCTTTCACGCGACGCTCGTCGACGACGACACGGTGGAGGGGCGGACGGTTCCGGCGATGGTGGCCGAGGCCGCCGGGCCGGCGTTGATCCGGGACGCCCTCTCGGAGTTCGTCGGCGGGAGCGAAAGCGCGTCGGAGACGGTCGAGGCCGCTGCCGAGGAACTGCTCGCGGACCTCGCGTGCTATCCGTCGATAACCGGCAACACCGCACTGACCGAGGGCTCCGTCGTCGACCTGCTCGACCGCCTGGACGGCTGTGAGAACCCCTACGCCTGTCCCCACGGGCGACCGGTCATCGTCGAGTTCGACGGCGACGAACTCGAAGCGCGGTTCGAACGGGACTATCCCGGCCACCGTTAGCTCTCGACGCTCACCCGCTCGTCCACTCAATTCTGAAGATTTCGACGTCGAGGGTCCGCGACTCCTCGCGGTGGAACTCGAAGGCCTTGGGGAGTTCGAGTTCGGCGGCGAATCCATGTGTTATCTCGCCCCCGTTGTCGGCCGCGAACGATTCGACGAACCCGGCGCTTCCGGCGTTGTGGACGGAGTAGGAAACGTCGCCGAGTTCGGCGGCCGCGCCCAGGAACGCCCGGTCGGCGTGCTCGTTTCCCGACTGGGCCCCGAACGGCGGGTTCATCAGCACCGTGGTCGGAGCGTCGGGGCACAGCGGCGGGCGCGTCGCGTCACCCTCGACCCACGAAACCCCCGTCGGAGGCTCGACTCGGCGTTCGTTCTCCCGTGCGATAGACAGTGCCCCGTCGTCCAGTTCGACGCCGACCACTCCCGTCGGGTCGCGCAGTGCTGTCGCGAGCGCGAGGATGCCCGTCCCACAGCCCAGGTCGACCACGAGTCCCCCGGTCACGTCGCCCTGGAGGTCGGCGGTGTGGACGAGCGTCGCCGCCAGGTCCGGCGGCGTCCGGTACTGTTCGAGGTCGGGGCGTGGCTCCTCGAAGTCGGCCACCACGCGCAACCGCTTGGCCAGTGTGCGTTTCGAGGACATTTTCCCGGCGCTACCACGTGCCCTGGAACGTGTCGAAGGAGAGTTCGTCGAGGGGTTTCTCGCCGACGGCTATCTCGTACTCGCCCGGCGTGAGCATCGGCGCGTGGAACTGCGGGCCGTCGTCGGTCGTGATTCGCGGACAGCCCGTGTTGACGTAGGCGTCCATCCCGAAGTTCCGCAGACGGTCGGGTGTGATTTCGTCCATCGTGATGAGGTAGGCGTCGCCGTTGTTTTCGACGATTTCCTCGGCTTTCTCCCATCGCCCCTGGCCGATTTTCGTACAGAAGATGACGCCCCACGTCTCGGCGTCCATCGCCTTGTGGACCGCGGCGTATCGCTGTTTCATGAACTTCTCGGTGTCGGCGACCGACACGGCGTTGTTGACGGGGTCGGCGATGACGACGCGTTTCTCGGGGTGTTCCATCGCCAGTCCGAGGGGGTGGAACTTCCCACCGCCGACGTACAGCACCTGGTCGGCGTCGACCTCCGCGGAGGCGTAGTTACAGCCCAGGACCTGCCCCTCGTGGGTCAGGCGCTCGTCGCCGCGCCGGGTGTGGACCGTGTAGCCCCGGTCTTCGAGGAACTCCCGCATCTCCTCGAACTTGTTCATGTGCTGGGCAGTCGTGACGAGACCGACGTCGTCGTCCGCTGGCTCCGCGAGTTCCTCGTCGAGAGCCCGCTCCAGTATCGGGAAGACGTCGACGTTCGAAAACAGCGGCACGTAGATGATCTTCTCTGACTCTTTCATCGGCGAGTGGCCGAAGTGGACGAACACGTCGGTTCGCTTCATCAGGTACGTGTCGAGGTCGCAGGCCCCGTAACAGGGCTGGCCGGAGATGAGCACCGAGACGTCCTCGGGGAGCGACCCCCTGAGGTCGTCGGCGACGCCCGGGCCGCGGCGCTTGAGTCCCTCCGGGAACTGGAGGCCGACCGTCTCCGCGTCGCGTTCCTCGACGGCATCCACGATACGGTCGAGTTCGTAATCCCACTCCCGGTCGTGTTTGAGCGACATCCCGGTCTTGCTGAGGTCGCCCGCCGGTCGTCCGCTCGATTCCTGGCTCATTGGACATTCCTACCGGTCGTGGCCGTAAAACGGCGACGTTTTGCGCCTGTCGACGCCGACCCGGCAACCCTTTCAGTGACGCCATCCAAGCGCGAGCAATGAGTCTCGACCCGGAGACACAGGCTGAGGAGCGACGAATCGAGACGCTCTCCGAGGAACTCGGCGACGCAATCGCGGCGCTTCCGGAGTACGAGCGATTCCTGGAGGCCAAGGAAGCCGTCACGGCCGACGAGGAGGCACAGGAACGGATCGCGGAGTTCGAGAAACGCCGCGAGGAGTACATGGCCGCCCGACAGCGGGGTGAGGCGACCAACGAGGACCTGCTCGAACTGCAGTCGGCCCAGGAGGACCTCCACGACATCCCCGTGATGAGCGAGTTCCTCCGGGCGAAAAACGACCTCGAACTCCGTTTGCAGGCCGTCAACGAGCGGATTAGCGACCCACTAGCTATCGACTTCGGCGAGACGGCCGGCGGCTGCTGTCAGGACTGACGATGACGGAGGTAAAACCCGCATGATGGACGTCCACAGCGACTGGAGTGACTGGCTCCCCCGGGAGATCGAGGCCGCAGACCCGGATGGACTGTGGCTCTGGTATCTCGGCTGTAACGGGTTTGCGCTCAAGAGTTCGGGCGACACGACCGTGTTCGTCGACCCGTACCTCGGCACGGGCGACCCGCCCCGGACAATCCGGATGATACCGGTGCCGTTCGAACCGGAAGACGTCGCGGAGGCGGATGCGGTGTTCGCAACGCACGAACACACTGACCACACCCACGGTCCGAGCCAGGCACCGATACTCGCGGGCACCGGGGCGGGATTTTTCGCGCCCGGTGCGAGCATCGACGTTACCCGCAAGGAGGGGTGGACCGAAAACTGGGCAGTCGAGGACGACCAGTTACACGAAGTCGCCGAGGGGGACTCGTTCGACGTCGGGGACCTGACCGTTCACGTCGAACCCGCGAACGACCCCGACGCCGAGGAGCCAGTCGCGTACGTCGTCGAACACGAGTCGGGAACGTTCGTTCACGGCGGTGACGCGCGCCCCGGCGAGTTCGAACCGCTCGGCGAGGCCTACGACGTCGACCTGGGGGCACTCGCGTTCGGGTCGGTCGGGATGATACCCGACAAGGAGACCCGCGAGCCGAAGCTGACGAAGTGGTACAACGACGAGAGCATGCTCGTTGCGGCGGCGAACGAACTCCAGCTCGACCGGCTCGTCCCGACGCACTGGGACATGTGGAAACGGCTGACCGCCGATCCGACCGCCCTCTACGACCACGCGAGGAGTTTTGAATACCCCCGCTCGCTGGAGGTCGTCGAAATCGGTGACAGTATCGAGCTGTGACCGGTCTGGGTCGCCGGTAGACACTCTTTTCGACCTCCGATTCGGGACAGAATACTGACGAAATGCTCGTCAGATTGATTGCACAATCAAACAGGTTTAATACATTTGCAAAACGCAGATAGATACATGAGTGATTCACAGGCATACGAGCAGTTAACTGTCACGTCGGACGGGGTGACTGTCGTCAAACGGTTCGAGGAAGACGAGTTTCCCGTTCCGGCAATCGCGTTCGAGTTCAACTCCGACCGGGACGAGGACGTGCGTGTCGTGCTTTCGGATACAGTTCCGGAGGGCATCGAGGTCGAGGACCTGGGCTTTCACCCCGAGTACGGCAGCGAGTACTGGACGATAGACGAGGACAAGATCACGTTCGAACGCGAACTCGACGCGAACTCGTCGTACACGACGGTGTACGGCATCCGGGCGACCGGGAGCGACGACGTGGAACAGTTCCTGACCCGGCCGACCCTGGAGGAAGTCGACCCACCGCTTCCGGAAGAGGAGAAACCCGACGAGTCGGTCATTCCCGAAAGCGGTGATGACGTCGTCAAGGACGCCATCGCGGGCGACGGCGAGATTCCGGGACTCGAAGGCGAGGACGGCGACGGCGACGACGAGGACGTCGAAACGCTCGACCTGAAAGACCCGAACGACCCCGAGGCGGGGGCACTATCAGGAGCGTCCGGTGGGACCGCAACCGCCGGGGACGATAGCGGAGGGGGTGGACAGGCGACGGGCGGCAGCGTCATCGCGGCGATGGCGTCCGAGATTCGACAGCAGAACGTCTCCGCCGAGGACGTGAAACTCCTCCGGCGTGCGTTCGAGATAGCGGGCGAGGACGGGGGAACCACAGCGGCAAAGATCGAACAGATACAGACCGACATCGCGGACCTGCGCGCATACACGAGTTCCCTGGAGGAGTTCCTCGACGACAACGGGACCGCCCAGCAGATCATCGAGGGGTTCGACCAGCAACTCGACGAGTTCGACGACCGGCTGAACGCGATGCAGTCTGAACTCGAATCGAACTCCGGCGAACTGTCGGAGTTCGGTTCCCGGATCGAATCCTTCGACGAGGAGATCGAGTCGATGAGCGACGAGGTCGACTCCATGACCGAACAGGTCGATACGATTGCCAACGAAGTCGACGCCGTCAGTGAGGACGTCGACTCAATCGGTGAGACCGTCGACGCCGTCGAAGGGGAAATCGATACAGTCAAAGACGACGTCGACGCTGTCAGCGACGAGATGGAGTCGATGAGCGCGGAGATCGACGACCTCGACGGGACAATAACGGACGTCGAGGAGGAGATCAACCAACTCAGAGAGGAGACGGCTGGCGGCGATGTCCAAGAGCGCATCGAGTCCATCGAGCAGGAACTCAAAGACCTGCGGGAGTGGCAGGACCAGATCAAGCAAACGTTCGGTGGCTAGCGCTACCCTGTTGAGTTCTCGGGCCGAAGCAGTTGGGTATTTTATTCGGGTGTCGTCGACTGTTCGCGATCAAAAGCGGTGAGGACGATTCCGGAAAGCACGACGAGACCACCGAGAAGAGTGTACAGCGTCGGCGTCTCGGCCAGCACGACGACAGCGAGAAACGTCGCGCCCACGGGTTCGCCGAGCAGTGAGACGGAGACGACACTCGATTCGAGATGTGCCAGCGCCCAGTTGATGACCGTGTGACCCAGCAGGCCCGGTCCGACTGCCAGTCCGAGAAAGATGAGCCATTCCCGGGGCGGATACCCGACGAGCGAACCGCCCTGCAGCAGTGCGATGACGAGCAACCAGGCCGTACAGACGCTGTACACGACGACGACATACGGGATGAGCGAGACGCGCTGCCGGAGCGACCGGCCTGCGAGGACGTACCCGGCGGCCATCAGCGCCCCGAACAGTGCGAGTCCGTTTCCGAGTAACGGGTTCGGCCCGACGAGGACGCCGCCGAGCAGGTCGCCAAACGACATCGCTACTATCCCACAGACGGCGACGAGAATCCCGAGCACCATTCGGCTGGTCACGCGTTCGCGCAACAGGAGCCAGGCACCGATTGCGACGAAGATGGGCTGGGACTGGACCAGCGTGACGCTCGCCGCCACGCTCGTCCACTCCAGGCTCTCGAACCACGATGCGAAGTGGAGCGCGAGTGCGACTCCCGAAAGCGTCGCAAATAGCAGGTCAGTCCGCCGGAGCTGTCGCAACTCCTCGCGGTACTTCCAGACTGCGACCGGAAGGAGCGGCAGTGTCGTGAACAGCACGCGATAGAATGCCGCGACGGCGGACGGTGCACTGCTGAACCGGACGAGGATGGCCCCGAAGCTTATTGCGACGATTGCGACCCCCAGTCCGATGACCGGCAACCTGCTGTCGTCGACCGAGTCTCCCGGGAGCACGGCCCCCGGTCGGGCCGCCCATCGCTTACTGTTTTCGGTTCTCCGGATATCGGCTTCTCTGTTACCTCTTCGCTCCCGAACACCGAAACGGCTACGACGACGAGACTGGCGTACACCACAATCTCCCGGGAATCTGAAACCACGAGGGACTCCGCCCGGGTCACGAGAGGGAATCGACCTCGAAAGTACGGCTCTTTCAGTATAAATAGGTTGGGTGCATTCCCGGCAACTGAGAGGGGCAGAATCGAAGCTTTCAATCACTCGTGGATGTAAACACCCGTTCGAAGCAACAATGACAGGTTTCGACAGCGACCGACGGAAGCTGCTCAAGGCGGGTGGTGCTACACTGGCCGTCGCCGTTGCGGGTTGTCTCGGTGGCGATGACAGTGACGGCGGGAACGACGAGGTGGACGACCACCTCTCGGATACGGCCAACTACGACGGCACCATCGCGGACCACACGGGCGAGGACTCGGTGACAGTCCAGAACGGCGTCGAGGTCGAAAACCAGGAGTTCGCGTTCGACCCGCCCGCCATCCGCGTTGAGGCGGGCACTGAAGTGACCTGGGAGTGGGTCGCCGATACCCAACACACCGTCACGCACAACGACGGCGACTTCAACAGCAGTTACATCGGTGCCGAGGGCGAAACCTGGAGTTACACCTTCGACGAGGCCGGCACCTATCTCTACCACTGCATCCCCCACCAGGCGATTGGACAGAAAGGTGCGGTGGTCGTCGAATGACGGCCGGACGGCCTCTCGACTGGGGCGGTGAGCACGTCACTACAGGCCGGAGGGTATCAGAATGAGTACAGACGACACACACGACAACGAAGAACCACGACACCCATACGAGACGGAGGATTCGTTCCACCCGCTCGGGGCGGACTGGGAGGACCGGATGCGCGAGGAACTCGAAGATACCGAGTTCGACGCCGACCTCGGGATGCAGATGGCGCGGGACGCCCAGCGCCTCGTCGCGGGTGAAATAACCGAAGAGGAGTTCTACGCCGAATATCACGACGACGTCGAAGAGGAGTTCGAACTCGACGAACGTCCGGTGTTCGACGACATCGACGACGTCGACCTCGACGCGTACGAGGACGACGAGTCGATACTCGAAGCGCTAACCGACGTCGACTTCGAGAACGAGGACGTCTCCCGCCGGGAGATGATGAAAAAGATGGGTGCCGGCGCAGCGTTCCTGGGGTACGGCGCTTTTGCGACCTACGACAACGGCGAACAGGAGCAGATTCCGGGGGACGTCAGCGGCATCAGGCCTTCCGACGCGGAGGACCGCGAACACCGCTGGGGGATGGTCATCGACCTCGAACGGTGCGACGGCTGTCTCGCCTGCGTGACTGGCTGTATCAACGAGAACGGGACATCGACCGGCGCGAACTGGATGTACGTCTTCACATACGAGGACGAGGACACCGAACAGCAGAACTTCCTCGTCCGTCCCTGTCAGCACTGTTCGAACGCGCCGTGTGCGAAGGTCTGTCCCGTCCGTGCGCGACACGCCCGTTCCGAGGACGGCATCGTGTTGACGGACTACGAAATCTGTATCGGCTGTCGCTACTGCCAGGTTGCGTGCCCGTACGGGGTCAACTACTTCCAGTGGGGCGAACCCGACGTTCCCATGGAGGAACTCACGCACCTGAGCATGAGGCCCGAAGAAGTCCGCGAAATGGACCCTGAGGAGCGCCACGAGGCGCTCTCGGAGGCCAACGACCACGTCTACGACGACCGGGGCCGGTGGGTCGACAGCCGCCCACCGCAGGGCGTGATGGGCAAGTGTACGTTCTGTCCCTCCCGACAGGACGAACAGACCAACAACGAGAAGGGAACTGTCGCGTGCATGGACGCCTGCGACGAGGCGGGCATGAGCGCCATCCACTTCGGGGACCTGGACGACCCCGAGAGCCGGCCCAACCGGTACCTGGAGGCGCGGGCCGAGCAGGAGTTCGAACAGAGCACCGAGTTCGAGGGTACGGAAGAAGAGGAGTTCACCACGACGACCGACTGGGGCAAACTCTCGTCGTTCCAGCTCCTCGAAGAGCTGAACACCCAGCCGAACATCACGTATCTCGGCAACGAACCGGGTGCACACGCGGAACAGGTCGAGGGCCCCGTCACGTACGAACAGCTCAGCAACATCTGGGGCGTCGAGGTCGTCGACGAACGGAAGGAACACCTCGACTACGGTGCCCGTGCGAACCGTCTCGACGAAAATGAGGAGGAGGGTGAAGCCTGATGGCGACGAAAGAGCCCGAACCCGAGGACATCATCCGGCCGATACTGCACACCTCGCCGAAGTACTACGTGGCGTTCGGTATCGCCGCCGCGGTGGCGCTGATCTGGATTACGATCTACGGCTTCCAGCTTCAGGAGGGCCTGATCGTCACCAACCTCGCCGACTGGGGGAGCGGCGGTGGCGTCACGTGGGGACTGTACATCGGCGCGTTCATCTGGTGGGTCGGTATCGCCCACGGCGGCATCATCCTCTCGGCGGCGGTCCGGCTGTTCGGCATGGAGCGTTACCAGCCCGTCGCCCGCCTCGCAGAGTTGCTCACCATCGGCGCGCTGAGCATGGCCGGGCTGTACATCCTCGTCCACATGGGTCGTCCCGACCGCCTCGTGTTGAGCGTGGTCCCGGCCTATCCCTGGACTGTCCAGACGTCGCCGCTTCTACAACCTGCGCGACCGGTTGCCGGACCACCTGAACCCGCTGTATCGCACCATGTTGATCGGCTACTCCGAGAAGGAAGACCAGCTCATCCAGCGGATGGTGTGGTGGCTCGCGCTCGGCATCATCGTGCTCGCGCCGCTGTTGCTCCACGGTGGTGTCATTCCGTGGCTGTTCTCCCTGCTCAACTCGATGCCCAGCTGGGAGGGCGGAGTCCAGGGGCCGCAGTTCCTCACTATCGCGCTCACCTCGGCGATAAGCGGCGTCATCATCCTCTCGTATATCACGCGGTGGGCTTACGACTGGGAACACATCCTGACCGACGACGTCTTCCGCGGGCTGACGATGTGGCTCGGCCTGTTCTCGCTGCTGTTCGTCTGGCTCCAGCTCCAGCAGGTCATCAACGGCGTCTTCCACAACACGGTGTCCGGCGAGACGGTCATGATGGCGAAACTGACGAACCCCGTCTATCAGATCGCTATCGGGACGATGGTGGTCGTCCTCGCGTATATCTTCGCCCAGGCAGTCAACTCGAACGTGTTCAGCCTGACCCGCTCGCTCATGGCGTCGTTCCTGGTGCTGGGTGCGACGCTCTCGGAGAAGGTGCTGTTCGTCGTCGAGGGGTTGGAGTAGAACTGGCGTCGGTTGCCGGGACAGTCTCGCTGTGTACGCTGTTTTTCATGGGTATTCTGAAGGTCGTTCCGGTCATCGAGTTACACGCCGTCGAGAGCCACGACGACCACGACGGGGGCGACGACCATGGCGACGCTGACACGGAGGTGACAACATGATTCCGGAACTGCTTGCGGGGTTCGAGACGCTGCTCCCGGCGGTTCCGCTGGCGACTGACATCGGTCCCTGGGACGTGCTGCCGCCGGGCGTCTGGCTCATCTTCGGCATCATCGGGTTGCCGGTCTACGTCACCTTCTTCGGGTGGTTCCTCGGCAAACCCAAAGACTCGAAGACGGTCGCACTCGGGTCGACGCTGTTCCTGACCCTGACGAGCGCACTCTGGTTTGGCCTGTTTGCGACGACGCTGGTCATCCGACTGCTGTTCTTCTGAGTACCACCCTCCTCCAGTCGGTCGCATCTCACGTCCGCTGTGGATATGCCTGATACTCCTCGCCAGCGGCTCGTCTCTTCCCTGCTGTCGACGTTTGTTTCGGTATCCTGTCCTGTGATGGGCATTTCGAAAGGAACACCCTTCTCGGGCACCTACGCCGGATATGGACGTCTCACCTGCCGAACTGAAAGAGCGGTTGAGCGAGGTCGAGGACCCTCGAATCGGGGACGACATCGTCTCGCTCGACCTGGTCAACAGCGTCGCTATCGAGGACGGGACCGCACGGATATCGCTGTCGTTCAACTCGCCGTTCGCCCCCGGCGAGATGGACATCGGCAACGAGATTCGGGCGGTCGTCCAGGACGCTGGGCTGGAACCGGAGCTTCAGGCGGACGTCGGCGAGGAACAGGGGTTCGACGAGGAGGTGTTCCCGAACATCCGGAACGTCGTCGCCGTCGCGTCGGGCAAGGGTGGCGTGGGCAAGACGACCGTCGCGGCCAACCTCGCTGCGGGGCTCGACCAGCTCGGTGCCCGCGTGGGTCTGCTCGACGCCGACATCCACGGCCCGAACGTACCCCGCATCCTGCCGGTCGCCGATGAACCGCAGGTGACGCCCGAGGAGGAACGGCTCATCCCGCCCAAATCCGACGGCGTGAAGGTCATGAGCATGGGCTTTCTCATCAAGAACCAGGACGACCCCGCCATCATGCGCGGTCCGATGGTCAACAACGTGATGACCCACTTCCTGGAGAACGTCGAGTGGGGCACGCTCGATTACCTCGTCGTGGACCTCCCGCCAGGAACGGGGGACGCATCGCTTGATCTGCTCCAGTCGCTCCCTGTCACGGGCGTCGCTATCGTGACCACGCCCCAGCAGATGGCGCTGGACGACGCCAGAAAGGGCCTGCGGCTGTTCGAGAAACACGACGCTCCCGTACTCGGTATCGTCGAGAACATGAGTTCCTTCCACTGCCCCTCGTGTGGGGATAGCCACGACCCGTTCGGCTCCGAAGGTGCCGAGAAAATCGCAGAGGATTACGACGTCGAACTGCTCGGGAAGCTCCCCATCCACGAGGACTACGGCTCGGACGGGACCACCGACCCCGTCGTGAAACAGACCATCGAGAGCGGGTCAGCCTTCGAAGACCAGCCCGCCGGAACCGCGCAGGTCACGAGCGACCCCGGTCCCGGGCAGGGGCCGGGTGCCGGCTCCGGTCGAGGTCCCGGACCGCAGTAAGCCTCGACGGTCGACTCTCCACGTCATTTCTCCGGGTTCTGTTTTCGCGGCCGGCATCGTCACCCTTTACGCGGGTCCGACCGAAGGTCCGGGCGTATGAGTGACGACGAGTTTCGCACCGAACGGGACAGTCTCGGCGAGATGCAGGTACCCGCGGACGCCTACTGGGGGGCACAGACACAGCGCGCGGTCGAGAACTTCCCGGTGAGCGACGAGACGTTCGGCCGGCGGTTCGTCCGCGCGCTGGGCGTCGTCAAGAAGGGGGCCACACAGGCCAACCGCGACCTCGGGTTGCTCGACGAGGAGACGGCCGGGCACATCATCGAGGCCGCCGACGAGGTCATCGCGGGCGAACACGACGACCAGTTCCCCGTCGACGTCTTTCAGACCGGGTCGGGGACCTCCTCGAACATGAACGCCAACGAGGTGATCGCAAACAGGGCGACCGAACTCTCGGGGGGCGAACTGGGGAGCCGCGAGATTCACCCCAACGACCACGTCAACTACGGTCAGTCCAGCAACGACGTCATCCCGACCGCGATGCACATCGCCTCCCTGGAGGCGGTCGAACGCGACCTCCTGCCCGCGCTCGAAACGCTGTGCGACGAACTTGCAGCGAAGGCGGATGAGTTCGGGGACGTCGTCAAGACGGGGCGGACACACCTCCAGGACGCGACGCCGGTTACGCTCGGCCAGGAGTTTGGCGGCTACCGGACGCAGGTCGAGAAGGGCATCGAACGCGTCCGGGGGACGCGCGAGCATCTCTCGGAACTGGCGCTCGGCGGAACCGCGACCGGCACGGGGCTGAACACCCACCCCGAGTTCCCGTGGCGGGCGGCCGAGTACATCTCCGAGGAGACGGACATCTCGTTCCGGGAGGCCGACAACCACTTCGAGGCTCAGGCGGCACACGACGCCGTGAGCGAGGCCCACGGCGCGCTCCGGACCGTCGCTGGTAGCCTCAACAAGATTGCGAACGACCTCCGCCTGCTCGCGTCGGGGCCGCGCAACGGACTCGGGGAGATCGAACAGCCCGAAAACCAGCCCGGGTCGTCGATCATGCCCGGCAAGATCAACCCCGTCGTTGCAGAGGCCGTAAACCAGGTCCACAAGCAGGTCGTCGGCAACGACGCGGCCATCGCCGCCGGCGCTGGCGAGGGACAGCTCGACCTCAACCTCTACAAGCCGGTGCTGGCACACAACTTCCTGCAGTCGACCGAGATTCTCGCAAACAGCAGCGAGGTGTTCGCCGAGAAGTTCGTCGCAAAACTGGAGGCCAACCGCGAGCACTGTCGCCGGCAGGTCGAACAGAGCCTGGCGCTGGCGACGGCGCTCAACCCGGCAATCGGCTACGACAAGGCCAGCGAAGTCGCCAAAGCCGCGCTCAAAGAGGGCAAGACAGTCCGCGAGGTCGCCGTCGAAAAGGGGTACCTGACCGAGCACGAGGCCGAGGAGGTGCTCGACCCGGCGGAGATGACCGAGCGCGTCATCCTCGGCGACGAGTAGTCCCCGACCGACTCGATACCGTTCAATCGACCCGTCGTCTTTAGTCACTCCGGAGTGTAGACAGGCCCGTGTGCACGCTCGTACTCGCATGGCAGGTCTTCGAGGACGCTCCGGTCGTGGTCGCGGCCAACCGGGACGAGTACCTCGACAGACCATCGGAACCGCCCGCAGTCAGGCACTGGGGGACGAGGGTCCTCGCGCCAATGGACGCCGAGGCCGGCGGAACCTGGCTGGGGTACAACGAACACGGCGTTCTCGTCGGAGTGACCAACCGCTGGCTCGACGACACCATCGAGGGTGAACGGTCGCGGGGGCTACTGGTCCGCGACGCACTCGGTGCCGGGAGTGGTGAGGACGCCGTCCGGTACGTCGAGCGGGAACTCGACGAGCGCGACTACGCCGGATTCAACCTGGTGGCGGCCGACGACGCCGCTGCCATCCTGGTCGAGTGGGACGGAACCAGGCACATCCGCAACTTCGAGCCAGGTGTCCACGTCGTCGTCAACGTCGGTGCCGACGGCATCTACTCCGTTCCGGCAGGGTACACAGAGGCAGGCGAGCAACAGATGCAAAACGCCGGTGCCGTCCGGACAGCGTTGCAACCCGAACCCGGCGAAACAAGCACCGGGTGGCTCGACCGGGCCGCCGGGGTGATCAGCGACCACGAGTATGGCGTCTGTATTCACCGCGACTCGTTCGGGACTCGCTCGTCCTCGCTGATCGCAGTCGGCACCGAGGGCGTCACCTACCAGTACGCCGACGGCCCACCCTGTGAGACACCATTCGAACACGTGTCCCCGACGCTTTGATGGGGTCGTGTCGTCTCCCAATCCGCCCGAACAGTTGCCGTGACAGTCGGCGAAGCGACGAATCGAAGGGCATATCTAAGGCGAGCAATGACAATGATTGTACATGAGCACCACACCGGCCGAGGAAAATCTCTCCGAGGACGAGCGTCGGGGACTGGAACTCATCCGCGAGACTGGCGGCATCCACCAGAGCAACTTCTGGAAGGAACTCGACGTCTCCTCCCGGAAGGGAAGTCGGATCGTGGACTCGCTGATCGACCAAGAACTCATCAAC
This sequence comes from Halobacteriales archaeon QH_2_65_14, assembly GCA_003021285.1. Classification (GTDB taxonomy): domain Archaea; phylum Halobacteriota; class Halobacteria; order Halobacteriales; family Haloarculaceae; genus Halovenus. Next base: position 19,411 of record PXQO01000060.1, read on the forward strand.
CGCGAGGAGACCGTCTACGAGGGCCACAACACCTACTACCTGACGCCGACTGCCAGGGACCTCGATTTCTCGCTGCTGATGGCCGGCGACATGCTCTCGCCGTTCGTGGGCGACGAGGAGATAAACCCGCAAAGTGACCTGTTCTCGCAGTGGGTCATGAACCTCGCCTACGAGGAGTAACTGTTTGACGTCGGACGGGTTTTGTTTTCTCCGGTGGAACTTACGGGTATCGGGGGAGTCTCCCGGACCGCTCGGACCCCTCCAGGAACGGCAGTTCGACCGCAGTTGCCTCGCGTTCCTGGCCGTCGATGCGGACGGAGAGCGCGGCGTCGTCACCGACCCGGTCGCCGATTCCGTAGTCGACGAGCGCGAACGCGATGGGGACCGACCGGGAGGGACTCTCCACAGCACGGGTGATTTCGCCGACTGCCTCGTCGCCCTCGAACACCGCAGCGCCCCCCTCCGGAACCTCCTCGGCGACCAGCCCCACGAGTCGGTTCCCAGGCTGTCCGCGGTTCTCCACGCGGGAGACCACTTCCTGGCCGACGAAACAGCCCTTCTCGAAGTCGACCGCGTTCCGGAGGCCGAGGTCGTTTGGCAGGTGCCCGTCGAGTTCGGATTCGAACAGCGGTGTGCCAGCTTCGAGGGTGAGCGTCTCCCACGCTCGATACCCGAACGGTGCGGCGTTCAACCCCCTGTTTACCAGCGTATCGAACACGTCGACTGCGTCAGAGGTGACCGCGACCACCTCGTACCCTTCTTCGCCGGTCGGCGCGTCGGTCCTGATGACCGTCACTCCGACGTCGCCCATCGGCCCCCGGACGAACGAGAGACTCTCCTCGGGTGTTCCCTCGGCGAAGACGCTCGCTATTTTCTCGGTTGCTTTCGGGCCGTGAACGCCGAACACCGCGAACTCGTCCGTGGCGACGTCGATGTCGACGTCCTGGATGAACGTCTTCTCGCGCCAGTCCCCGGCGATGGGGTCGCCCTTCCCCGGTGGCAGGAACACCAGCAGTCGCTCGCCGGCGTTGTAGACGTACATGCCCGTTCTGATGTGTCCCTGTGGCGTGAGCAAGAGCGCATACGTGCCTGTCCCGTCGACGTCGGAAACGGTGTTAGAGACGGCGTTGTCGACGTACTCGACCCGGTCGTCGCCGGTCACGACGAGCACGTCGTAGGGCTGTTCGATGACCCCGACGACCTTGCGAACGGCCCCGTGTGACCGTTCCGGTCGACCGTACTCGGCTACGACCTCGCGGCCGCCGCGCTCTCCGAAAATCGCGCCGTGTTCCTCGTGAACCTCCCTGAGCACAGTCGTCGTTGGACCCCGGCCCGCATACCGGTTACGCCTCGCCCGTGTTCGTCGAGATTTCCCGTCCGTTGTCCTCCTCCGAGGGCAGGTCACGTCCCGGAGTTCTCCCGAACGTTGTCGACTATTGTTTCTATCTCGTCGCCGCTCTTGTTCAGGAACGGCCCGGGGGTCGTCTCCGCGAGCGCGGCCGTCGCGACTGCGACGTTCAGCGCACTGGACGTGTCCGACCCCTGGATGAGTTCGTGCAGGAACGCACCCGTAAAGGCCCCCCGAGCACCAGTGGGGTCGACGGTGTCGGTCTCGACGCTTTCGCGTTCGTGAATGACGTTCGTCCCCGGGGTGTCGTGTAACGCCGCCGCACTGCCCTCCTCGCGCCTGAGCACGACGATCTGGAGGTCGTAGACGGCCGATAGCGTGTTCGTCAGCTCGCGCACCCGTCCCGTCTCCCCGAGAACGTCCCTGACACCCGTCTCGGAGGAAATGAGGATGTCTACCTCGTCCGAGAGCCGTTCGAACACGTCGCCGAACTGTTCGGACGAGGCGAGTCCGGGCGTGTAATCCAGATCGACTGCGGTCACCGCGCCGCTAGACCCGCCGGCACGGAGCAGTGCTTCGGCCGTGGTTGTCACCCCCTCGGAGAGGACTGCCGTACTCAACGCGGTGTATACCGCCTGCGACTCCTGGACTGTCTCTATCGGGAACTCCGCGGGTTCGGCCGTCGCGGCGGCCGTGCTCGCTCTGTCCTGCCAGTATCTGCTCTCGCGCGGTTGCACAGCCGATTCGCGGAACACTATCCCCTGCCTGCTTTCCGGGTCATCCGTCCAGGTGATGGCAGTTCCGGCCCCCGACGATTCGATCTGGTGGACGACGTTCCGGCCGATTGCGGTGTCCGGGAGTTTGCTCAGCCAGAGCACCTCCGTTCCGAGGGCTGCCGTTGCAACTGCGACGTTGCTCTCGATGCCATCGGCGTACATCCGTGCCTCCCGCGCCATCTCGACGCGCTCGCTGTCGGGTGGAGAAAATCGGATAGGTGTTTCGCCAAACGTTACCAGTTCTACCATACCCCACTCAATTACGTCGAGCGCCTTATTTCAACTGGTGAATTCGACATCGGACCCGGACGACTCCCAGAGGCTCACTCGGTCCCCTCTTCGTCGGCATCATCCGTCTTTTCGACGGTCTCTTCGACAGTCTCCTCGAGTTTTTTCTCGACTGTTTCCTGGACTGTCTCTCCAACGGCCTCCTCGACCGACTTCTCGACAGTTTTCTCGACAGTTTCGTCCATCTTGGTGTCGACCGTATCCTGGAGCATCTTTTCGACGGTTTCGTCGACACTCTGCTCGACCGTTTCTTCTACGGTCCGTGTCATCCAGTCGGGGTCGAAGCGTGCCATCTTCCAGATGACGTGGATGACATACGAGAGAAGCACGCCGACCCCGAATGCGATTCCGACAGAACCCTGATAGACGACCATCACTACGACCGCGAGGAATATCAAAGCCCCGTACGCGAGGTCGACCGATGCATCGACGCGGATCGGGTCCATACCCCCGATTCACACGGTGGCTCTTAATCAGTTGCGGGTTGTACA
>PXQO01000061.1 GCA_003021285.1 Halobacteriales archaeon QH_2_65_14
CGCCACTCCGGACCCGGGTCGATGTTCCCCTCCTCGACCACGAGTCCACAGTCGTCACAGATGAGTTCTCCCCGGTCAGAACTTTTGATGAGATTCTCCGACCCACACTCTGAACATTCCCGTACCCCCTCGTCCTCGTCCTGTTCAGTTTGGGACTCGCGCTCGCGCTCCCGCTGGCGGCTAGACCGTGTCATCGCATTTTTATAGTAGTAGGATAGACAAACTTAAACCCTTGGTAAGTATTTTGTGGTTTCGGCTCGCACACGATACCACGTCGAAAGTAAAAACCACACGACTGGACGGCGAAGATTTGCGGCCTGGTACGTTCAACCAAAAACAATAAAAAGGATTCGACGGTGAGGTAACCGTCAATGCCGGTTATCGAATGCGACCCCGAGGAGGCACGCGCGCGACTGGAAGCGGCAGGTATCGAGGTGACCGACGGGAACACGGAACACGAGCGCTGGCGCGCCGAGGGCGGGGGCGCGACCGCAGTCGCCTACGACGGGAAAGTCGTCGTCCAGGGCGACGGGTCGGCCCGTCTCGAAGGCCTCCTCCGCGAGGGTGGCGGGCGGGCCCACCTCTACTTCGACGGGGCCTCGCGGGGGAACCCCGGGCCGGCCGCCATTGGGTGGGTGATCGTCACGGCTGAGGGCATCGTCACTGAGGGGAACAAGCGCATCGGCGAGACGACGAACAACCGCGCGGAGTACGAGGGGTTGATTCACGCCCTCGACGTGGCTGAGGCCTACGGGTTCGACGAAATCGACGTCCGGAGCGACTCCGAACTCGTCGTCAAGCAGGTCCGCGGGGAGTACAACGTCGACCACCCCGAACTCCGGGAGTTGCGCGTCAGGGCGCTGGAACGCCTCCGGGAGTTCGACGAGTGGTCGCTCAATCACGTTCCGCGTGAGATAAACGAACGGGCCGACAACCTGGCAAACGAAGCGTTCGATCATGGCTGACGACTACGAGAACACCGAGACCGGGGCTGTCGACTCCGAGACCACCGATACCGGGAGCGACGGGGACGGCGAGGCTGACCTGCCCGAGCGCGTCGCCGACGAGGCCTACCGGTTGACGCGCCGTGTCCGGGAGGACGACAACGACGTGCTCGTGTTGTATCCCGACGAGTGGGTCGAGGACGGCGTCGCCCAGCTAGAGCGCATCGAGAACCTCGACCGCGGCGTCGAGCGCCCGCTCGGGGGACCCGGCGAGACCGACCGCTGGGAGCAGACCGAAGCCCACAACCGCGAGCTTGCCGAAACGGTCGCGGTCGAACACGGCGAGGTGCACGGCGCGAACGCCCACGCCCTCGCCGATTTCATGAGCAACCACTACGCCAAGCGGATCGAGACTGCGACCGGCGATGAACTCGCGGAGTTCGTCGAGGAGTACTTCCCGCGCAACGCGTGGCCGTCCGACGACCAGAAAGCAGTCGTCGAGGAATCCATCCGGCTGGTCTTCGAGTGTGCTGGCCAGCCCGTCCCTCCCCGCTACGCCGAGTGACCGGAGAAAGGACGCCTCGCGCAAGCAACGTCTGTTCGGGAGGATTGTGTTCGCAACGGTGTGCCTGTTGGGGGAGTCGTATGAGCGTATCCCGCCGGCAGTCGCCTGTGGGATACGAGGATGAGCAACCCGGTGAGTGAAATTATCGCGTCTGTTCGACGAGGTCTTCGATGTCGGCCGCGCGGCTCTCGTCCGTGACCAGCCTGTCGAACGTCCAGTGGAGCTGGTCGAGCAGCGCCTGGTAGCCCTCGTCAGTCAGGGCGTACTGGTTGGTGCGCTTGTCGAGTTCGCTCTTCTCGACGAGGTCCATCTCGACCAGTTCGTCCAGGTTGGGGTACAGCCGCCCGTGGTTGACTTCCGAGTCGTAGTAGGATTCGAGTTCCCGCTTGATAGCCAGCCCGTAGCGGGGCTCCTCGGCCAGAATCGTCAGGATGTTCTGCTGGAATGCGGTGAGTTCGCGTGCGACACCCGGCGTGTCAGTAACTGTTTGTGCCTCTGACATACTTGAGTGAATGTCATCTAGGTATTTAACCTTTAGTAAACCTCACGAAAGTTGTCAGGTGTACAATCGCGTTATGTCGGCAGGATAGAGACGAATCTCGTCCGGTGAGTTAACTGTTCACCACCGGTACGTGTTTCGAACCCGGACCGTGTGCCTACCCGACGTTACGACTCAGACCGAAAGTAGTTTTTGGACGAGGCGCGCACCGATTGGTGATGGTAAACCTCTGGGAAGACCTCGAGACGGGGCCGAACCCGCCCGAGGAGATATACGCAGTCGTCGAGTGCCTGAAAGGCGAACGCAACAAGTACGAGTACGACAAGGACATCCCCGGCGTCGTGCTCGACCGGGTGCTGCACAGCAACGTTCACTACCCGTCGGACTACGGTTTCATCCCGCAGTCGTACTACGACGACGAGGACCCGTTCGACGTGCTCGTGCTCGTCGAGGACAGGACGTTCCCAGGCTGTGTCATCGAGGCCCGCCCGGTCGCGCTGATGCGGATGGACGACGACGGGGAGAAAGACGACAAGGTCATCGCCGTCCCGAGCGAGGACCCGCGGTACGACCACGTCCAGGACGTTGACGACCTCACCGGGCAGACGCGCGACGAGATCAGCGAGTTCTTCGAGACCTACAAGAACCTCGAAGCCGGCAAGGAAACGGAGACGCTCGGCTGGGAGGACCGCGAGACCGCGTTCGACGCCATCGAACACGCACAGGACCTCTACGAGGAACACTTCGGCTGACGTCCCGGCGGCTTCTGGGTCGACACAACGATTTCCCTCTCGACGTACTCTCCGCGAATAAACACCAACCAAGTTCTTTCATTATTCCGTGAACCGGCTGTCGGCGGCGTCGAGCGGTCAGTCCAGGGAGCGAACAACGCTGACCGAACGGTCAGAACGGGCGCTCAAGCCTGGAGGCGGGTACTCGTGGTCGGCAGTTACAGCGAGTAATCGTGGTCGCCGGTTTCGGTCCGGAGGAACGCCGAGAGCAGGTCGATGGTCGCCTCGATGTCGTCCACGTGGGCACTCTCGGTTACGGTGTGGAGATAGCGCGTGGGAACGGAGATAGCGCCCACCGGCGTCGCCCCGCCCGACCGCTGGAACCCGGCCGTGTCGGTGCCGCCGGCCGGCAACACTTCGAGCTGGTAGTCGACGTCCTCCTTCTCGGCGACCGACTCCAGGCGGCTGTGGACCTTCGGGTTGGTGATGACGCTCGAATCCTTGAGCTTGATCGCCGTTCCCTCCCCGAGTTCGGTCACGTGGTCGCCGGCCTCGAAGCCGGGGACGTCGTTGGCGACGGTCACGTCGAGTGCGATGGCGAGGTCGGGGTCGAGGTCGATGCCGAGCGCCTGTGCCCCGCGGATACCGACCTCCTCCTGGACAGTCGCGGCGAAGTGGATCGTCACGTCGGGGTCGTCGATGCGCCGGGCGGCTTCGAGCATCGCAAACAGGCACACGCGGTCGTCGAGCGCCTTGCCGGTCACGTGGTCGCCGACGCGTTCGGTCGTCTGTTCGAGCGTCACGAGGTCGCCCCGCGAGACCCGTTCGCCGGCGTCCTCGCCGTCGACTCCGAGGTCGATGTAGAGGTCGTCGACGTCGGGCGTGGATTCGCGCTGTTCCTCGTCGAGTGTGTGTGCCGGCACCGACCCGATGAGGCCGGGAACGTCACCCTCGTTGGTGTGGACCGTCACGCGCTGGGCTTTCAGCACCCGGGGGTCCCAGCCGCCCAGCGCGTCGATCTGGACGAAGCCGTCGTCGGTGACGTGTCGGACCATGAACCCGATCTCGTCCATGTGGGCGGCGACGACCATCTCCGCGTCGCCGTCGCCGTTGATCGTCCCCACGACGTTTCCCATCGCGTCGCTCCGAACCTCGTCGACCTCGGGTTCGAGTTCCCGGCGGACGATCTCGCGAATCCGGTCCTCGTAACCCGGGACGCCACTCGTGTCAGTTAGCTCACACAGCAAGTCGAAATCGAACGACAGGGACATACCCCGACGTACTCGGGTGGGTGTTAAGAAACTGTCTGACAGCCACGCAAGGTGACTATCGTTGACGTATCACGTGGCACGCGTTCTGTTGGTGTATGTAGAGTGATATGATAAACCGATACAAACAAATATTCGACAAATATGCATCCGGGTGATGGATGTCCACCACTATCAGGAGTGGTGCCGGTACCCGGAACGGGGGGACTGACCGACGAGGGGAGGACTAGTAACTCATAGAAGTTTTTGAGGTATGGGAAGGGTGGACAAGTGGGGATGTGTGAAGGGAAAGCCCCAGGGCGCTCGACTCCACTCACTCCGCCGCGCTCCGTTCGTCATCCGGGCACCGGAAGACTCGCTTGACTCGTC
>PXQO01000062.1 GCA_003021285.1 Halobacteriales archaeon QH_2_65_14
GAGCCTCGGGGCACAAGCGTAGCGCTGTGCGCCGGCGGTGAGCAAAACAGAAGGTTTTGCGAGCCTCGGGGCACAAGCGTAGCGCTGTGCGCCGGCGTCCTGCGAGCGGAGCGATGCAGGGCTCAGGGCGCGAGGAACGAAGTGACAAAGCGCGCCGGTGGTCTAGTGGTAGGACATGAGCTTCCCAAGCTCATAGCCCGGGTTCAATTCCCGGCCGGCGCAGTTCTGCGAGGAACGGACGTGACGAGCGAATGCGTCCGCGGGAATTGAATTACGCGAGACGAGCGTAGCGAGTCTCGCCATCGGGTTCAATTCCCGGCCGGCGCATTTTGCCGCGAACAATCCGTGAGCGGCAAATGGGGAGCAATCGCTATCGCTTTTCCTGTCACCCCGCGTGTACGATGTCTTGCACAGTATCGACCGAGGCGAGCCGTACACCAGGCTCCGTCCCGGCGATTTCCATCCCCGGAATAGCCAGCCACTTGCCGACCGGGACTGATCACGGTTCAGCAGTGCTGTCCCGCAGACGGTCGCTCAGGTAGCCCGGGAACCGGGAGAGACTGCTCGCCTCGGATTCGGGCAGTTCGAATACCCACTCGGTGCCGGCAAACCGGACGTGTTTGACGGTACCATCGCGGACGAACGAGAGGGGTTCACCCAGCAGGTCGGGATCGTACTCGACAGTGCCGTCCCAGATGAACTGTTCCAGGTCGAGCATCGGGCTGGCGAACGACCCGCGAGCAGCGTCGTCGCCCGACCCCGACGCGAGTGACAGACTGGGGGACGACACGACACCCGTTTCGTCGAGTATCGTATGGAAGACTCGGCGGGTTTCGACCTGTGCCGACACGCGGTCGGGGCCACCGTTCGGGAACCGGATAGCGAGCGGGACCGAGACGACCGCCTCGAACACGCTGTGCTGGTGGCCGAGCAGGCCGAACTCGCCGAGGTGCTCGCCGTGATCCGAGACGAGAATCACGAGCGAATCGTCGAGGAGTTGCCGGGATTCGAGGGCCGCAAGCAGGTCGCCCAGCCTGTCGTCCATCGTCCGGAGGTCGGCGTCGTATAGCTGACTCATCTTCCGCATGGCGCGCCTGGAAAGGCGATGCCCGCCGAAGGTGTGGGCGCGTTCGTTGGCCACCACCTCGATTTCCGAGAGGTCGTCGTCGACGAACGCGTCGGCGTACTCCGGTTCCGGCGACCGGGGAAGGTGGGTGTCGAGCAGATTGACGAACAGGAAAAACGGCTCGTGGGTCTCGTTGAGGACCCCCTCGACGCACCGCGAGAGGTGGCCCGCTGACGGGGAGGCGGTGCCGGTGTTCCGTGCGGAGAGTCGCCAGGCGTTGAACAGGCGCTCGGCCGACCGACGCACCCTCGGGTCGCCGGTAACCCGGTGAACCGCGGGGGCGACCGCCGACGCAACCCGGGAGGGGACGGTCACTCGCGAGCCAGTGTGAAATTCGTCGAATCCGTCCCCGAACCCCGTTGCCGGACGGACGAACTCGTTGGGCGACACCGCGTAGGTCCGGTAGCCGGCCGCGGAGAGCGCCGTCGCGAGCGTTCCGTCGGCCTGTAACATCGGCCTGACCGTCGTTGCACCGTGCTCGGTCGGGTACTTGCCGGTGAACAGCGACGCGTGCGCAGGGATAGACCAGGACGCCTGGGACACCGCGTCCTCGAACAGGGTCCAGTCGGTTGCGAAGGAGTCGAACGCGGGCGTCGTCTCCCGGTGGTACCCGTAGGCGGACACGCGGTCACGTCGGACGGTATCGAGGACGACCAGCACGACGTTCGGTTGCTCTCTCATCGGCGTTTCCCTACAGGAGTGCATCGAGGACGTCGTCGACGTCGTACCGGACAGGATCAGTTGCGGGTGCGTCGATGGCAGCGGCGAATTCGTCGATGGCGTCGTCTGCCGCGTCGACGGGCATGCCGTGTGTGTTCACCATCCCGGCATCGACAGTTGCCCCGGAGATAGGTGCGGACATGTTCTCGTACAGCTGGATGTACGTCCGGAGGTCGGGCAGGTCGAACCGCTCGTATCCGCCGAACTGCCCGCGTCCAGCGATGTGACACAACACCAGTGCGTAGGGCTGTGCACCGTGGAGAATCGACGTCGTCACGCCGGAGTAGGCCGGATGCACGAGCGCGCCCTGTCCCTCGACGAAGATGACGTCCTTCTCGCCGACCTCCTCGACGAGCCGTTCGGTCGCACCCGCCGCGAAGTCGGAGATGACGCGGTCGATGGCGATTCCCCAGCCAGCGATCATGATACCGGTCTGTCCCGTTGGTGCGACTGCGGCGTCGAGCCCGCGTTCGCGGGCGGCGTCCCTGAGTTCGAACGAGGAGGTCATCTTGCCGGACGAGCAGTCCGTTCCGACGGTGAGAACGATCCGGGCATCGACATCGCCGGCAGTGCCGTCGGCGACGGTTAGGTCGTCCGGGGGTCGCCGGACGTCCCGCAGTTCGACGTCGTGTTCGGCCGCCAGCGTCGCGAACTCCTCGTCCTCGGAGAGGAAGTAATGGAGGCCGGCGATGACGTCACAGCCTCGCTCAATCGCCGTGCGGACGTCGTCGCGCCACGTCTCGTCGAATCCGCCGCCGATGGGAGCGACACCGACGACGAGCGCGTCGCACCGGGGCACCTCCGTCATCCGCTCGAAGATCGGTGCGTCCTGGACGTCCGGGAGATGGTCGCGGACGGCCTCCCCGGGATGGTCGCGGTCGAGTATTCCGACGACCTCGTAATCGCCGTAGCGGAGGATGCCGACCGCCGTCTTGGCATCGTCGGGGAACTTCTCGTGAGCGAGGATTGCGACCCGCATATTCGGTACGCCGGGAGGGGGCCGGAAAAGCGTACCGCTCACAGCCCTCGTCTCGCCCCCCTCTCACCGACCGAACGCCCCGGCCCGTCACACGACGCGCATCTGGACCGTCCAGAAGTCCCGCCAGGCGGACTCCAGGGCGTCCTCGGGGTCACCGGTCGCGTCCACGCCGGCCGTTGCGTCGGCGACGCCCATGAACTCCGCCAGGACAGATCGTTCGCCGACGACGTAGTTCGAGGTGGTCATCAATCTGTTCGTCCCGAAGGCGTTCGAACCGCGCCTGCGAGAAGCCTCCCTTCGAGTGCTGGCTCTTGAGTTGGCTATCGAACCCGTGGAACCCCGTTCGCTGGTCGCCCTCGTAAGTTCCCATCGCGAAGAGGTCCGAACGGACGACTGCGAGCGTGTAGCGTCCGCGGGGCTGGAACAACTGGCGGTCGATACGGAAGCTATCGTCCCACTCCGCGAACGGGTCGGGTGCCACCGGTGGACGAAGACAGACGCCGACGAGGCCGGCGTCGTCCGAGAGTGCGAGACAGGGTGCAGCACGCGAGACCAGGGCAGAACGCTCCCCGAACGCGTCGCGTATCTCCGGCGGGAGGTCGTGCCCGTCGGCCACGTATGCGGACAGCGACCCCTGGGGGCCAGTGCGCCACGACTCCAGCCGGGAGAGAACCTCGTCGAGCCGTCTCCCCTGTAGCCGCGTCTCGCGTCGAAACCCGAGAGTGGTCTCCTCGGACTGGAGACGCTCGACCCGGTCTTCGAGCTGTGTGATGCGGTCTTCGAGTTTGTTGACCCGGCGCTGGGACTCCTGTTTCTCGGTGACGGCCTCCTTGCGACGCCGCTTTGTGGCCGCCAGTTGCTCTTCGAGACGCTCTTTCTCGCGCTCGAGTTCCTCGATGCGCTCTTTGAGTTCTGTCCGACCCAGCAGGTCGTCGAGCATCACCTCACACCGCGAGCGGGCACCTTATAAAGTTCGCGGGAGCGTTACTGATAGACCGCTTCGTCGCCCAGCGGTTGCTCCTCGACGAGTTCGAGTAACTGCTCTGCGCGGTCGGCCTTGGCGAGAAACACCTCGCTCAGCGTCGGGGGGTTGCGAACTGTCGTCTCGTCGAGCAGCGATTCGGGGACTGCGAGCGTGTCCGCCGGAAGTCCCTCCTCGCCGTGAACCGCGAAGTGTGCCGAGCCGAGTTTCATTACGAGCGGGAGGTCGAGACGATCTACGCCCGTCCCGTCCGAATACAGCTGTTCGTTGACTCGCTCGTGTTGCCGCCGACACATCGTTGCCACTTCGTCGCTACTCGGTTCGACGTACAGTCGACCCAGGTAGTAGCCGCGTGAGAACTGCTCGAACATACGACCTGTTTTCCTTTGCCAGCAAATGCATATAAGACATTCGGGCAATTTTTATCATGTAGTTCATTCATATCGGTCGGCGGTCGAGTGCTCTTTTCGCGGGATGTGGTGATGGGTTGTCATCCGGAGTGGACTGACCTCTGTCGAGACCGGGGCGGTACTGGAAAATTCCACACCAGCACCACTCATAGTGGTTATTGTGACTCTTTTGGGCCCTGCCCGGAATTATCGATGGTTTAGGCCCCTGAAACGGGATATCTGTGACTCCACGGCGGTAACTAATGAGGGTGTCATAGAACGATTCACACAGCAGTTCATTTCAGGGTAGGCTGTAACGAATCGTCCGATAAGTAAATCTGCGTAGCTACCGCTCCGGTACGACCACATCCTGTAGGCTATCGTGCTGGCGTCATTGAGACAGAAATTTTATCAGTGATTCAAGCTTCAGAGGCACTATGCACATTCGACGTATTCGGGCCGAAGAGGAGGCGATACGCCGATTCGTCGAAGAACTCTGGTTGCCGTACCAGCGTGACCTCGAAGCGGCGGTCGATTCACACGTGATGGCCGAGGAGATCGATGTTGATGAAATCGTTGGGTTTCTCGCTGACTATCTCGATGCCTCGAATAAACGCCTCTGGGTCGCACTCGACGATATCGACGACCCGACTGGGCCGATCACGGATCTCGATGCCACGTTCGCGGGGTTTCTCACCACGTCGCTTCAGACCCCGCCGTCGAAGTACGCCACGCCCGACCGGCTTTCCCTCGGAAACATCTACCTCGATCCGGCATACCGCGGCACTGGGCTCGCAGACGACCTGGTTGCCCGCGGGATACAACACGCACGAGAGGACGGTGCTGAACAACTCACCCTCGAGGTGGCCGCCGACAACGACCGCGCACTCGCCTACTACGAGAAAGTAGGGTTCGAAGTGAGTCGATACACGATGCGGGTGCCAGTCGAAGAGCTTCACCTCGATACGGAACTCGCCTCAGTTGAACGTGAGTCTCTCTAATGCTGTATATACACGCAGTATTCAGCACACACGGTCTATCAGGCCAGCAGTAACACGGGTGGCGTGGTAGATAGCTGGCCTGAACTTACCATTCGTCGGGGAGCCATATGAGGGTGTGTGAACTATTCTATGACACTCTCACTAATCACAATAACCACTATCACGCAGCGAAACCAGTGCTAGAGAGAATATGGCACGAATCATATAGGAACGCAGGAAATGGGCGCATAAACATTCTTGGACGGTTTGGTGGCGTCTTTTGCGTGTCAAAACCGATGACACGAATGTTCGGCTTTATAACGGGAGAACACAAATGTTCGGGCAAGAGCATGCGCGTTCAGCAAGCGGTCGTAGTCGGGATACTGCTGATGGCCACGGCAGTACTGGTAGCGGGAACGGCAGTCGGTCTCGGGACCATAGTCGACCAGGACTCGAACGACGGATTCGGGACGCAGATATCCTCGTTCGCACAGTCCTCGGCAGTCGACGCGAACAGTACTGTCGAATCCGGGATGTGGGAGATCGCGGTGAACCGGTCCGAAACCCCGGAGAGAGTCGTGAACGACCGGATTGCACAGCTACAAAAGCGCCTCGAACGGCTACAGAACCGGAGTGAAGAGCTGAACGACAAACTCGCGAGCGAGCCGGACGACCCGATTCTCCAGGCACGAGCCAGTGCCGTCCGTGCAGAGATACTGAACCTCCAGTCCGCGATCAACCAGGCGGAGAATACCGCCAGACGGGTCGGTGTGAACGGGACGAGACTGAACACACTACGCACCCAGGCTGCAAACCTGAGCGGCCCCGAAGTCTCCGCTGTTGCCCGAAACATCACCGATGCGCCGCGAGGACCTCCGAGCGACGTCCCCGGACCGCCGGGCGACGGACCGTCCGGCAACAGTACTGACCCGCCGGGTGACGGTCCGCCCGGCACCGGCCCTGGCGATGGCGCGCCCGGTAACGGCACTGGGCCCGGCAATGGCACCGGCCCGCCGGGTGATGGTCCGCCGGACAACGGTACCGACCCGCCAACGGACGACCCACCGACGGATGACCCACCGGGCGATGGTGACGACCCGCCAACGGACGACCCACCGGGCGATGGTGACGACCCGCCAACGGACGACCCGCCGGGCGATGGTGAC
>PXQO01000063.1 GCA_003021285.1 Halobacteriales archaeon QH_2_65_14
ACCGTCTACGTCGTCGACATCGAGACGGACGACCGGCGGGTCCGTTCGTTCGAATCGCCCCCATCGCAGCCGGACCTCCGGATCGCAAACCGGACGATTACGCTCGTCCCCACCGCCGACGAGTTCCTGCTCAACGTGACTCGCGACGGAGCCACAGTCGGTTCGACACCCGTGCCCGAACTCGACGAAACGGTGACTGTCGACGGCCTCGAATTCAGCACCGAGCGCCAAAACGAGACTACTTCGCTGTTCGTCACCAGCGAGGACACGCGGCTGTTGCTCGCCAAGAAGGAAACGTTCTAGCGGCCCGGACACCCGTTCTTCGCCCGGAACGACGTTCTCTCGGGTCCCTGTTGACCCCATTGGCCCCCGGCCGCGTTGCTCCGCAGCCGAGTTCTCGCCCCGGCGTCGCGGTCACGTCGCCGACCTGTCCGTCATGTAGTGTGTTCGACCTATCGAAAGGCTTTATGTGAGTCATTATGTACCATATATAAATGTCGTCCGACCGGTTTCGGCTCGGTCTGCTGGGATCAGTCGTCGCGGTAGTGATACTGCTTTCCGTGGGGTTCGGGACGGCACCGACGAGTGGCCAACCGGACGCGGACGAACTCGTCGAGGAGGCGATCACCTCGATGCAGACCGAGTCGGTCGAGGCGGTCGGGACCCTGGAGATAACCAGGCCGTCCGGCGAGATACAGCAGACGGTTGCGATCCACGAAAACCCGCCACACCACGGGCACTTCGAGATACTCGACGCGCCCGGCGAGGCGGCCGGACAGGAGATCGTCCTCAACGGGTCGACGGCGTGGAAATACGACGAAGACACGGGGACGGCAATCCAGTATCACCGCGGGGACTACTGGTTCGACGAGTTCCAGGCGGTCGGTGCGAACCCCGAGGAAGTGATCGACCACTACGAGAGCGACTACAAGGAAAAGACGTTCTTCGAGGGGCGCGAGGTTCACGTCGTCGAACTGACGCCGCCCGACGACGAGACAGTCTCGCTCTCGCTCGACATCAACGCGGGGGGCTCCGAGTACGAGGTCCCGCTCCACGAGGCCGGCGAACAGACGTGGTATCTCGCGCGTGAGACCTGGTGGATAGATACGAACACCTCCTACCCGGTCAAACAGGAGGTCAGATGGACCGACAAGAACGGCAACGTCGTCGCGACGACGACCAGGGAGTACGAGGAACTCACGGTCGGCGCGGACATCGACAAGGAGGTTTTCGAGTTCGACCCCAGCGAAGGCGTCGAGAACGAGACCGGGCCCGAGCAGGAATCGGACTCCGTCTCAGACACCGGTTGGAGCGGCGTCGACATCGTCGAAACTGAGGTCTTCGACAGCCACACAGCCGCCACGCTGGCCGTTCCGTTCGAACTTCCCGCGCCGGAGGTTCCGGACGAGTACAGCTTCGAGATGGCCACGGTCCAGTCCCACGACAGCGTCAACACGACGATCCTGTGGTACACGTCGGAGTCGGACTCCCTGTCGGTGCAGGTCTCGGCGCAACAGTCGCCGCTGTTCCGGAACTTCGAGACGAGCGTCATCGACCAGAGTATCAGCGAGTTCGACGGCCACGTGGACATCACCGACACCGGTGTCGACGTCGTCCGGAACTGCGGGGACCTCACCTACCGGGTCAGTGGTCCCCCGCAGACGAGCGTGCTCATCGACGTCGCCGGATCGATAGAGTGCCAGTGAGGCTATATGTACGGAACTCGCTAGTCAGCCTGTGCGAACCGGATGAGGGGGACACCGACAGGGCATCGGCAGGTCCGTTCGGGCGGGTCGGGGCGGTGTAGGACAAGCCTTTTCGTGTCTCCAACCGATGGCGCTGGAGGCGACAACCAAATGGTTCGACTGAAAGACGACATCGACGAGTGTGCGTGTATTCGCTGCCAGGGTGTCGAGTACGAAGTCGTCCACCGTTCGCTCGCTGGGGCGCTCACCTGGAGCGGGAAACTCCCGGTCGTGCGTCCGTCTATCCTGCTCGTGTTCCTCGCCGTCGCCGTCGTCCAGTTGCTCGCAATGCTCGCTCCGGCGGAACTGGCGTTCGTCGGCCTGGGCGCGGGGGTACTCGGCGTCTTCGTCGGGCGTGGCTACATCGGCGTCGTCGGTCGGGAGGCGCTCGGCGGTCGCCAGCCCTCGCCCGTCGAAGCCCTTCGAGTCGTCTTTCGGCGGGTTCCGGCGTTTCTCGGCGCTGTCCTGGTTGTTCTCACCATCCTCGCCACCAGTAGCCTCCTCGTCGTTCTCGTGCTCTCGCCGGCCGCCACGCAACTCCTCGAACCCGCCGGCGTGGACGCTGTCACCGTGGAGATCGCGACCCTGTTCGGCCTCGCCGGGATACTCGTCTCCGTGCTCATCAAGAGCGTGTTCGTCCCGGAAGCGTGTTTCATCGGCGGCTACGGCCCGGTCGAGTCGTTCCGCGTGAGCTGGACGTGTCGGCGTGCTCCTCGACACCCACCTCGCCGACCCCGCAAGCCCGGTGGCGCTCACCCTCCAGTTCGGCGACACGACCGTCGTACTCCGCTCCTTTGGCTTCTCGCTGGCCGGGGGCGTCCGCTTCGTGTTCGACCTGGCCGTGACTGCCCTCTACTCGGGCGTGTTCGTTCACCAGTACGTCAACAGCGTCTTCGAGCGGTGACCGGCGGCTCACCGCTGGAGGAGCGGTTCGAGCCCCCCGGCGAGTGCACTCCAGGCCGCGATGACGAGGGCCGGCGCGCCGATGGCACCTGCCATCGCCCCGAACGCCCGCCGGAGCGTCCCCTGGTCCTGTTCCGTGCCCAGAACGAGCACCTTCGGCTCGCTCGTGACGGCGTAGATCGCCATCTCGCGCCCCTTCTCGGAGTAACAGGTGTCGACGACCTCGACGAGGTCCGCGTCCTGTAAGTTCTCCAGGTGGTAGCTCGCGTTCTGGACGCTCAGGTCGAGCCTGTCGGCGACCTCCGAGGCCGTCAGTGCCTCGTCGTTGAGCATCCGAAAGGTCTTCATCGCCGTATCTCCCGACAGCGTCGAGATGACGTTCTCGGCCCGGTCGCTGTCGACGTACAACACTGACGGGTCCCGTTCCCGCTCTATCGGCTGGTCGGTCCGCGATGGAAGTAGTCGTGCCATAGCTGTGTGCCGCCCCGTTCGGTAGACACTGGTTAGCACGCGATCTAATAAAGTGCTTGGATGAGTAAAAACATGTTTTGAGTCATCCCGATAGCAGTATATACGATTTTGAGTTACGCCTTCCTGCGGTTTTCCACGACCGGGCGGGGAGCGGCGTCCGCCCTGCGCCCGTGGTTCACAGTATCGTGCCGTGTTTCTTGTCAGGGAGACCCTTCTCGACGGTCTCGTAGAACGCGAATCGCTGTTCGAGTTCCGACCGGAGCGTACTCGGCGGGACGATCTCGTCGATGACGACCTCGCTGGCCATCCGGTGGACGTCGATGTCCTGGCGGTACTCCTCGCGGAGTTCCTGTTCTTTCTGTTTGCGCTGTTCGGGGTCGTCGATCTCGGCGAGTTTGTTCGCATAGACCGCGTTGATGGCCGCCTCGGGACCCATGATGGCGATTTCGCCCGAGGGAAGGGCGATAGTCGATTCGGGGTCGTAGGCGGGGCCGGACATGGCGTAGATGCCCGCGCCGTAGGCCTTGCGGACGATGACACACTGTTTGGGGACGGTCGCCGAGGAGGTGGCGTAGATCATCTTCTTGCCCATCTCCAGGACCCCCTCCTTTTCGACCTGCGAGCCAGCCATGAAGCCGGGGGTGTCACAGAGGTACAGCAGCGGGATGTTGTAGGCGTCGGCAGTCCAGATGAACTGTGCGGCCTTCTTGGCGGCGTCGGGGAAGATCGCCCCCGCCCGCTGTGACGGCTGGTTGGCGACGATGCCGACGGGGCGGCCGTCGATGCGGGCGAACGCGGTGATTATCTCTTTCCCGTACTTGGGTCGGATCTCCAGGACGGATTCCTCGTCGACGATCCGCTCGATGAGGTGGTGCATGTCGTAGCCGCGGTTCGGTTCCTGCGGGACGAGTCCGTCGATGCCCTCGGGCGAGTGGGCCGGCGCGCGGCCGCTCGTTCGCGGCGGGGTCTCGTCGCTGTTGGCCGGGAGATACGAGAACAGTTTCGCGACGAGTTCGCGGGCGTGCTGTTCGTCCTCGGCGATGAGGTCCGCACTCCCCGAGTGTGTGGCGTGTATCTCCGCCCCACCGAGGTCCTGCATGTCGATGTCCTCGCCGGTCACCATCTCGACCATCCGCGGGGAGGCGATGGCCATCGCGCTCACGTCCCGGACCATGATGGTGAAGTCGGCGAACACGGGCGTGTAGGCGGCACCCGCGATGCAGGGCCCATAGAGGACGCAAATCTGTGGAACTCGCCCGGAGAGCATCGAGTGGTTGTAGTAGTACTTGCCGATGCCCTCGCGGTTGGCGAAAAAGCCCCGCTGCTGGTCGATGCGCCCGCCCGAGGAGTCCATCAGGTACAGGGCCGGTTTGCCGGTCTTCAGGGCGCGCTGTTGCATCCGGAGGAACTTCTCGACGCCCTTCTCGGCCATCGACCCCGCCTTCACGGAGAAGTCGTTCGCCATGAAGTGGACGTCGCGACCCTCGAACTCGGCCGCCCCGGTCAGGAGGCCGTCGGCCGGCAGGCGGTCGTCGGCGTCGAACTCGGCGAACTTGCCGTCTTCGAACAACAATCCGTCGCCGAACCACAGGTCCAGACGGTCCCGGACGAACAGTTTGCCCTGCTCTTCGAGGCGCTCGACGTACTTCTTGGGCCCACCCTGCTCGATGTCCTCGATTTCCTCCCGGAGGCGCTGTTCGCGCTCCGTGGGTCCGAGGCCCTCGGGTTGGGGCTTGCGCTCGCGGGCCCCACCGCCGGCCGTCGAGGCCGGTCCCCGCTCGCGGGTGACCGTCACAGTGCCTGTGCAATCGCTTTCGCTGCCTCCTCGCTCGTATCCTGTTGGACGCGTATTTTCATGGTCTCTCTCCGGGTCGTGTATCTGTCGGGCTATTCGAAAACCACCAGCGGGTCGCCCATGTCGACCGAGTCGCCCTCGCTGACCGGGACCTCGGCGACGGTGCCGCTTTGCTGTGCCACGACGTCGTTTTCCATCTTCATCGCTTCGAGCACACAGACGACGTCGCCCGACGAGACCTCGTCGCCTGGTTCGACCGCGACGCTGATGACGGTCCCCTGCATCTCGGCCGCGATGGCTCCCTCGATGGCGGCGCTCTCACCGTCGCCGCTCTCGCCGTCCTCCCCGGTTGCGACGGAGAGTCCTTCCTCGATGGTGACGGTGTAGTGGCGGCCGTCGACTTCGACGGGGACGTCCCGGGTCGACGAACTCCCGCCGGATGCGAGCGTCACGTCGCCGGCCCACCGGTCGACGGCGGCCGCGAGGTCCTCGCGGGAGACGGACTCGCCGAGGTACTTGGTCGTATGTTCCCCGGCGACGAACGTCTCGTCGTCGAGCATCAGCCGGTGGAACGGGATGGTGGTGTGGACGCCGTCGACGTCGAACTGCCCGAGCGCCCGCTTGGCGCGCTCGATACACCGCGGTCGGTCGGCCGCCGTCACGATGAGTTTGGCGATCATCGAGTCGTAGTCGCCGCCGATGGTGTCGCCCTGCGAGACGGCGTCGTCGATGCGGACGCCGATGGTTCCCGGCGGGTCGTACGTCGTCAGCGTCCCGGGCGTCGGCCCGAACTGCTGGGCGGGGTTCTCGGCGTTGACCCGGAACTCCATCGAGTGCCCCTCGAACGTGACGTCCTTCTGGGAGTAGGGCAACTCCTCGCCGGCGGCGACCCGCAACTGCTCGCGGACGATGTCGATGCCGGTTATCTCCTCGCTGACCGTGTGCTCGACCTGGATGCGGGTGTTGACCTCCATGAAATAAAAGTCGCCATCTTCTACGAGGAACTCGACTGTTCCGGCGTTGGTGTAGCTGGCCTCGCGCACCCCACGGCGGGCGGCGTTGCCGATCTGCTCGCGCAACTCCTCGTCGAGTGCGGGGCTGGGGGCTTCCTCGATGACCTTCTGGTGGCGGCGCTGCAACGAGCAGTCCCGCTCGCCCAGGTGCAATACGGTGTCGTGGTGGTCGGCGAGGATCTGGACCTCGATGTGTTTCGGCGCTTCGAGGTACTTCTCGACGTACACCGAGGGGTTGTCGAAGTAAGCCTGCCCCTCGCGTTTGGCCGTCTCCAGCGCGTCCGCGACCTCCTCGGGACTGTGGACGATCTGCATCCCGCGGCCGCCGCCGCCGCCCTCGGCCTTGATGGCGACCGGATAGCCGTAGTCCTCGCCGATTTCCTGGACCTCCTCGGCGGAGTCGACGGGTTCGACCGTTCCGGGGACGACGGGCACGTCTGCCGCCTGCATGATCTGTCTGGCCTTCGTCTTCTCGCCCAGTTTCTCCATCGCGTCGCTCGACGGGCCGACCCACGTCAGGCCATCGGCGTCCTCGACGCGGGCGGCGAACTCGGCGTTCTCCGCGAGGAAGCCGTAGCCGGGGTGGATGGCGTCCGCGCCGGCCTCCTGGGCCGTCTCGACAATCGTTTCCCCGTCGAGATACGAGTCGCTCGCCGGCGGGGGGCCGACGTTGTACGCTTCGTCGGCGTAGGCGACGTGGCCGCCGTTCCGGTCGGCGTCGCTGTACACCGCGACAGTGTCGATGCCGAGTTCCTCGCAGGCTGCCATGACGCGAACAGCGATTTCGCCCCTGTTTGCGACAAGCACTCTCTCGAACATGGTTCAGTACGACCCCGGGAAGCCGATCTGCTGGCTGATGTGGTTGTACGCCATCTGCTGGGTGACCGGTGCCAGTCTCGTCAGGTTGACCTCGCGCCACCACCGCTCGACGTCGTACTCCTTGGCGTAGCCCCACCCGCCGAACGCCTGCATCGACTGTTTGACCGCCTCGATGCCGGCCTCGACGGCCGTCGCCTTGGCGACGTTCGTCTCGTATCCGCACTCTTTCCCCTGGTCGTAGAGCCAGGCGGCCTTCTGGCGCATCAGCGCCGCCGTCTCCATTTTCGCGTACGCCCTGGTGATGGGAAACGAGACGCCCTGGTGGGTCCCGATGGGTGCTCCGAACACCTCGCGCTCGTTGGCGTAGTCGACCGCGGTATCGACGGCGAGTTTGCCGATGCCCGTACCGGCGGCGGCGAAGCCGATGCGCTCGGGGTTGAGCATGTCGACCAGCGCCCACCAGCCGTCGCCCTCCTCGCCCAGCAGGTTCTCCTCGGGCACGCGGACGTCCTCCAGGAACACCTCGCAGGACTTCGAGTAGTTGATGGCGTGCTTGGGGATGGGCGAGACCTCGATGTTGGGGTCGTCCATGTCGATGATCAAGAGGCTGATACCGTCGGTCCCCTTCTCGACCTCGTTGCGCGGGGTCGTCCGCGTGACGATTATCATGTTCTCGGCGCGGTCCGAGAAGGTAATCCAGGCTTTCTCGCCGTTGAGGACGTACTCGTCGCCGTCCTTCTCGGCGGTCGTGGCGACGTTGAGCGTGTTCGTCCCCGCACCCGCCTCGGTGATGCCGATAGAGAAGTTCCGCTTCCCGGCCGCGATGTCGGGCAGGTACGTCTCCTTTTGCTGTTCGGTGCCGTACTCCTTGATGCCGACTGCGGCCATCCCAGCGGTGAGAACGAGATACCACGTCCCGGCCATCCCGCACCCCTCGGCACAGAGCGTCTCCATGGCGATGCCCATCTCCTGCATCCCCATCTCGGCCCCACCGTACTCCTCGGGGAGCAACAGGCCATGGAAGTCCGCCGCCGCGAGTTCGTCCCAGTAGTCCTGTGCGAACTCGCCGTTCTCCTCTTTCTCGCGCCAGTACGCGGGCCCGTACTCCTCCGCTATCTCCCTCGCAGTAGACCGGATGAGCGAATGTGTCGGGTCATCACTGAAATTCATACGGTGCTCTGTTTGGACATCACGGTGACTCTATCTTAGCTTCTGTGGTCCGGAACGCCGAACAGCCGCTATACAGGGGGTGGAAAACAGTCGAGTGCCCGCGACGCTACTCCCGGTCGCGCTTGACGGGGAGGATGACCGCCTGGACGATGTCCCCCTCCTCGATGTCGAGCGCCTCCCGCTCGGCGTCCGGGATGCTGATGCGACCGCCGCTCTGGACGCGGGTTTTGAACGTCGCGGTCTGGCTCACCGCGCCGAGTTGGCTCATGTCCATCCCGCCGAGCATCTGTTTGAACAGCTCCTGTTGGGTCTCGACTGCCTGTTCGCCCGTCTCCGTGAACATCTTGAAGAAGTTCTGTGGCCCCACTGGCCTGTCGCTGTCGTCCGTCATCGGTCGCTCTACAGTTCGGCGTCCAATAAACGTTGCCACACTGAACCATCGATCACCATCAGATGGCTCCTCGCTCCTCTGGCGCGCGACGGGTGACGCCGTCACTGCCCCCGTTCGTGGCCGTTCCGTCCAAAAACGGGACGATGATGTCCTGAAAAGTGGACGATTGTGGAAAAGCATTCGTGAGGATACCTCGAAGATAGCGGTACTAGCAGTTGTTCAACCGATAGTTAGCCTCGAAACTTATTACGGGGTGTCCCCTATTGAAGGGGTGTAATGAGTTCTGAATCGCATCGGAATGCGTTTCTCGACACGTGGACGGAGACGTCTGCACACATGTTCGACAGCGTCGTGGCGGCGAACCGGGCGGCGTTTGCCGCGTTCGGCGTCGAAACGGAAGAGGAGAGTGAGCCGACAGAGCGGATTCAGCCGGCGAAAGACCTGCCCGAGTGGCACGCCGAGACGACGGCGGAGACGCCCGGGGAGTTGAGCGTCGGCGACCGGTTCGAGTTCACCAAGACACTCGGTGACGACGACGTACGACAGTTTGCTGCAGTAAGTGGGGACACGAACCCACTTCACCTCGACGACGACTTCGCGGCGGACACTCGTTTTGGCGGTCGCATCGTTCATGGAACGCTCGTCGGTGGACTCATCAGCGCTGCCCTGGCCCGCGTCCCCGGTCTCGTCATCTACCTCTCGCAGGACCTGGAGTTCCACAACCCCGTCCCGGTCGGCCAAACGCTCACTGCGGAGTGTGAGATCGTCGAGGACCTCGGCAACAACCAGTACCGGCTGACGACCCGCGTCTTCAACGACGACGAGGTCGTCATCGACGGTGAAGCGGTCATTCTCGTCGATTCTCCCCCGGAGGAGTAACCGACTCCGTCCACGTCGCGCTTTCAGCCCACCTTTTCGTGCCCTGCTTTCTCGTATCTGTCTCGCTCGTTACTCGCTGGTGCGGTGGCCGGCGAACGCCTCCTGGGGCGGGTTGTGTGGG
>PXQO01000064.1 GCA_003021285.1 Halobacteriales archaeon QH_2_65_14
CCGACCAGCGGGGCGGAACCGACCAGCGGGGCGGAACCGACCAGCGGGGCGGAACCGACCGGCTGGACTGGAAGGGGCCACGGGGACCCAACACAGCGGGGTGAGCGACCGTGACGATTGACGTGCCGGAGCTGGGCGACAAGTCATACGAGGAACTGCTCGAAGAGGCCGAAAAGCGGTTGCCGGCCTACGACGACGGCTGGACAGATTACAACCCGTCGGACCCCGGCGTCACCATCCTCGAACTGTTTGCGTATCTGACCGACACCTACACGTACCAGCTCGATACGGTCACGGACGACCACCGGGAGAAGTACCTCCAGTTGATGGGCGAGCGTCCACGGCCCCCGGAACCCGCTTCGATTCAGCTCTCGCTGTCACCGCCGGACGGCGGCGGTGGAACGCGCGTTCCCGCGGGGACGAAACTGCGCGTCATCGACGGGTCGGACTCGGACAAGATATTCGAGACCGACGACGACGTCTTCCTGACCGACGCGACGGTCGAGGCGGTCGTGACCGAGCACGGGGAGGGTCGGACCGACCACACTCAGGCCAACAGCAAGGAGGGGATGTTCTACCGGGCCTTCGGCAAACGGGCAGTCGAGGGGAGCGCCCTGTATCTCGGGTTCGACGGCGACCCGTTCGAGGGGGCCGAGAGCCTCGCGCTCACCGTCGACTTCCACGACGAAGACCTCCCGCCGACGGCCACGCACGGCGACGACGACCCGCGGTTTTTCCCGTCGGTCAACGTCCGCTGGGAGTACTGCGTCGACTACGAGAACGCCCGGCGAACGGATGCCTGGTGCCCGCTCCCGGTCGCCCGCGACGGGACCTACGCCTTCTACCGGGGCGGCCGCATCACGCTGACCCGGCCCGACGGGTGGGCTCCCGACGACTGGGAGCGCGACGAGCACGGCGTCGTCGGACAGGACCCGGGGCCGTTCTGGTTGCGGTGTCGGATACTGGAGGGAGGCTACGAGATACCGCCACAGTTCAACGGTGTCACACTCAACGTCGTGGAGGCGAGCCACCGCTCGACGGTCGAGGACGAAGAACTCACGCGGTCTGACAGGCTGGGCGACCCGTCGACGCTGACCGAACAGCGCTACGAGTTCCGGCACGCGCCGGTGCTCGAAGCCGACATCACCGTGGACGGGACGCCCTGGACGGAAGTCGACGATTTCGACGCCTCGGGGCCCACCGACAGGCACTACGTACTGGAGCGGCGGCGGGGAGCAGTCCGGTTTGGCGACGGCGTGACGGGGCGGATGCCCGAACCGGATGCGACCGTCGTCGCCGAGGAGTACGCCTTCGGCGGCGGCCCCGAGGGGAACGTCCCGGCGTCCTCGGTCTGGCGGTTCCCGAACCGCGACAGGAAGGTCGGCGACGGCATCCCGCTCGGGGACATCTCGATAACGGCCGAGAGCGCGGGGACCGGCGGGACTGACGGGGAATCCCTGGACGGCGCGTTCCGGCGGACGAAAGGCGACCTGTCGACGCCGTACCGGGCGGTCACGACGGACGACTACCGGTACGTGGCGACCCACACGCCGGGACTCCGGTTCGGGCGTGCGACGGTCCTGGTCGACGAGCGTTCGGGGACCGGCCTCGACGCGGAACCGACCGAGATACGGGTCGTCGTCGTGCCGTACGCGCCGCTCAGCCAGCCCCGGCCGGAGCCCAGCGAGGGCTTTCTGGACGCGGTCAGGCGACACATCGACAAGTACAGACTCGTGACCGACCGCGTGAGCGTCGAAGCGCCGAACTACGTCGACCTCTCGTTCGACGTCGAGGTGCAGACGTCCACGTGGACGCCCGAATCCAGAGTTCAGCGGGCGGTCCAGTCGCGGCTGGCGGAGTATCTCAACCCGATTCATGGCTACGAGGGCGACGGCTGGCCGTTCGGACGACCCTTCTACGTCGACGAGGTTTCCGACCTGCTCGAATCGGTCGAGCGCATCGACAACGTCCGTGACGTGTCGCTCCACGCCCGGGGCAAGGCGCGCGTCGACGGCGACGGAAACGTACTGATAGACGACTCGACGCTGTTCGCGCTCGACGGCGTCGACGTGGAGGTCAAAACAGTGTCGAGCGAGCGCAACGGGGAGTGACCACCTGTGGAGTTCACATACCTCTCTACGTCAGACGGCGAGGAATGGCGCAAGTGGACGGGACGCAACGTCGAGGTCAGCAACGACGCGCTGGGGCTGGCGACCGAGCCTTCTATCGACTACACGAACCTTCGGGTCGAGGCCGTCGACATCTCGGTCGACCGCGACGGGAACGTCCTGGCGCTCGACGACTCGGGCAACATCCAGTGGCACGACAGGGACCGGGGAAAGACAGAGGAGGTCTGGACCAACGACGGCGCGGTTGAGGACGCCCGTGCGCTGTGCGTGTTCGGGGACCGCATGTACCTGGCCGACGGTGCCACCGGGGAACTCGTGCTCGTCTCGCGGCGGACCGGGAACGCGGTCGGGAGCATTCCCGCGAGGCTCGACAACCCGGTCGAGATACTCCGCAACGACAGACGGATATACATCCTTGATGCAGGGACCGACGAGGTCCAGGGCCGGGTCCTGACGCTCCGGCGCAACGGGATGGTCGAGACGGTCATCCGCGGGCTGGCATCACCGACGGACATGACCGCCGACAGCTCCCACCTGTACGTCATCGAACAGCAGGACGGGACGCCGGTCATCCGGATTCACGACGTGGGACACCTCGAATCGCCCAGCATCATCCCGACCAGCAGAACCATCGAGGAGCTAACGGTCGCGGACACCGACGAGGCCGTGACGCCGGTCAGCCTGGAGGTGTTGACCGACCAGGAACTCGTCCTCATCGGCCGCCCGGAGGGTGCCGATGAGATGGCGCTCTATCACTACACGTTCGAGCGCGGCGAGGGGAAGCTGACCCGGCGCGATGACTTCCCGCTTTCCTGTTCGAAGCTCCTGACCGGGCCGCGCGACCAGGACCGGCGGTACCCGAAGTACTACGCGATTGCCGGCCAGCAAAACCACGTGTACATCATCGACGAACGACAGACGAACCGGCGCAACGCCGCGGACGGCCGCTACAGCGCCCAGGCGTTCAGGCGGCTGGATTCGGGGGCGCTGGACACCGGGTGGGACCGGCTGACGCTCTCGTTTGAGAGTTTCCCGGCCAACACGCAGGTGGTCACGAGCTACTACGCGACCAACGACGGGACCGAAACCGGCACAGTGGACGAACTCGACGGCGTCTCCGGGGACGACGCCGAGCAGTTGCGCGAGGCCGATATCGTGGGACTCTGGGACCTTCTCGAAGCCAAGCAGGAGCGACTCGCCGCCATCGTCGGGGACGAGTCGACCGACCGCGTCGAGGGGTGGGTAGCGGCGGCCGTCGAGCGGGTCGACGGGGAGGAGTGGCGCTCGACTGACTCCGCGAACCAGCGCGACATCCTCCTGGAGGAGGTGTCGGGACAGTACCTCCACGTCAAACTCGAACTCGTCGGAGGGCTGGATGCCTCGCCGGAGATCGGCTCGTTCCGGGCGTACTGTCCCAAGCAGACGTACCTCCGGTATCTCCCGGAGTACTTCGAGGGGGAAAACGGTGGCGGCGGGTTCCTGGAGCGGTATCTCTCGGTTTTCGAAAGCGAGTTCGTCGACATCGAGGAGGAAATCGAGCGGATGACGCGGTTCATGGACCCCGAGGGCGTTCCCAACGAGTATCTCTCGTGGCTCGGTAGCTGGCTCGCCATCGAGTTCGACGACGAGTGGCCGGCCGAGGCGAAACGGGAGTTCCTCTCGCGCGCCCCGACGCTGTTCCGTCTCCGCGGGACGAAGGAGGGAATGCGGCGGACGATCAGGCTGTACCTGCGTCACGTCGAGAGTCCCAACACCGACTGGATGGCCGCCTGGCAGCGACGCCGCATCGAGGCGCGCCGGTCGGACGGGTACATGACCGACGACCAGGTCGGGGCGACGCTCCGCGAGATCGAGGAGATGACGTCGGGGTATCCCGGGGGACATCTGCTGTTTTTCCTCGAACACCTCGACCTCGACGGCGTCGAGGCCGACGAGCCACGGCGTCCCTACACCATGCACATGGACGGCCCCCGCTCGTTCGTCGTGTTCATCGGTCCGTTCGTAGAGGAGTCACACCGGGAGGCGGTCGAGCGCATCGTCGCATCCGAACGGCCGGCCCACACGCACGGAAGCGTCGTCGAACTCCGCCAGGAGTTCAAACTCGAAGGGAACTCGTTTCTCGGCATCAACTCGACGCTGACCACCCGGGAGTTCGTGCTCGGGCGCTCGACGCTCGGGGGCGACACCGTCCTCAAGGAACGCGAACAGCTATCCTAGGCGTTCATCTCCCTGGTGGCGTCCCGGTCCGGAATCTGGCCGGGTATCTCGACGCAAATTGCCCGTCAGAGCCTCCCGAACGTCACCAGCCTTCGAGGTCCGATAAAGCACATGTAGAGCATAGTATTATAAGAGCCCGGGAGTAATTGGGGACAACTTATGAGCCAGGAGACAGGAGCGGACGGGCGAGCTGACAGAATACTCGAACAGTTCGAGAAAAACCAGTTCTTCCAGGGAAAGCTGATGACCGCCAGGGACATGCAGACAGAGCAGGACTATCACACCGAGCGGATTCACGCGCTCAACCGGTTTTCGACCGGGCAGGGGATACTCTATGGTGCGGAGGTCAGTTCGGTCGAGGAGACGGAGACCGAACTCAAGGTGACAGTCGAACCCGGAATCGTCCTCGACGCCCACGGCCGTCCGATAATCATCGAACACAGTACCACGAGAACGCTCCCCCTCCCGTCCGACGACGTCATCTATCTGTTCATCCGGTTCGATACGAACGAACTGGAGTCGGTCCCGGTCCCCGAGGTCAGGGGGGCAAGTTCGGAGGAGTACATGTCTAACCGGGTCGTCGAGGACTTCGAGGTCACCTATCAGGAGTCGCCGCCCGAGGAGTTCGAGACGCTTCCTGAGATCGATACCTCCATCGACGACGATACCGAGGCGGAGTCGTTCCTGCGGACGCTCGCAAACAGGTATCACCAGCAAAACCGGATGGAACTGCAACCGGTCGAGGACCCCTCCATCTTCGTGGGCTCGTTCGAACGGACGCGGGACGGCTCGTGGGTCAAGGGTGCCGACACCGTCAAACGCAGCCTGGTGTACGACAACGACATGCTGTACTCGATGCTGGTGAGCCACATCACCGAGACCGACAGGCCCCACAACATGGCCGGCGGGATGGCGGAGGACATCTCGGTCGACCTCGAAGAACTCGTGGAGGTGGGGGAACAGCTCGACACCATCCGGAACCAGCTCGACTCGCTCAACCGGTACGTGATGCGCAAGACGCTGAAGGACGAAATCCGGTTTTTCAGCACGCTCGCAACCAGATTCGAGGAACACGACCCGGAGGGCAGTCGGCTCGCACAGGAGATCGTCGAACAGGCCGAGGCGGGGATGGCCGACAGGGTCTACGACGACCCCGAGGAGTACCGCTCCCAGGTCGGCCAGAAACTGGAGACACACCTCGAACTCGTCGAGGTACTCGAAGCGTCGGCCTCCGAGGAGAGCCTCGAACGGTACGTCGAGGCGGTCAACGAACTCCAGACGGCGCTCGCCGAGGACGCCGACATCGTCCGCGTCGCCGAAGTACAGGACGGTGTCTGCGAGGCCGCTGACTCCCTCGAAGAACTGTACGGCGTCGTCAAAGAGTGAGCGGCACCCGTCGAAGCCCTCATTGCTCGCCTCTCTCCATCGCGCAACTCTCGTCGAGCAGTTTCCTCACGTGCTGTTCAGCCTGATTCATCCGGACCGGTCACCGCCAGACGGCAGTGGTACTTTACAAGTATCATTCAAATTAAACCCCGATCCAAAGAGTTAAGATGGTGAACGGATTGCTATTTGTTGACAACATTATGGTTCAGTGGTTCGGCCTGTACGGATATGTCGACTGTACAGGTTCGGACACGCGCTTTTTTTGGGCGGCCAACGAACGGTTATGCGGCAGGTCGGGAGGCAACCGGGAACACGGAGTGAGCTGACAACTCGACACATGATACCCAGAACTCAACTCAGGGCGGTACTGTTCACACTGGTGATCGTACTCTCGTCGGTGGCAGTGGGAACGGCAGCGACGTCGGGGACTGCCGTGGCACAGCCGTCGGGCGACGTGGAACTCCAGGACACGATCAGGGAGACGGCGGAGACGTTCGAGGTCGAGATACCCGAGTTGAACAACGGTGACGACCCCGGCTGGCTGCGGGTCCGGAACCGGGACAACGACGCCGACGCAGAATCCATGCAGGTGCGTGAGGGCGACGTCGTGACGATTTCTGCCGAGGAGATCGGCGGAACCGAGGCGGGAAACGACATTGAGGCATCGCTGTACGCGGACAGCGATTACACGAACCAGTTGGACGTCGACCTCACGAGAGTGTCAGAGGAGCAACAACCCACCTATTTCGAGGTTACCTTCGAGTCCTCGACCGGCAACATCGAGGAGGGAGAAACGTACGTGATGGAGGTGACAGTCGAGAACACCGGCGACGTAAGCGGAACGCAGTCGGTGGGGCTGTTCGCCAACGACGAGCAGGTCGACTCGGAATCCCTGACGCTGGGGCCGGGCGAGAGCGAGACAATCGCACTCGAATGGCAGACCGAAGACGGCGATTCCGGCGAGTACGGTGTCAGCGCCGAAAGCGTCAACGACGCGGCGTACGACAGTATCTACGTCAGCGACGCCCCGTTTCCGAACTTCGAGGTGACAATCGATTCGGAGAACGGGCCGCTCATCGAGGGGGACACACTCGTCGTTGAGACGACTGTCGAGAATACGGGCGACGCCTACGGCGAGCAGGTAGTCGAGTTGAAAATCGAGGACGAACGGGTCGGCGCGACCGAGGTGGCGCTCAACGTGGGTGAGCGCGACCAGATATCGCTGTTCTGGGAGACCGGGGACGGCGATGCAGGGACGCACACGGCCACTGTCGCGAGCGATGACGACAGCGACGTGACGGGGGTGACAGTCCACGAGCGGTCGAACTTCACGGTCGAGATAACCTCGACCACGTCGCCCGTCTCCGAAGGGGACGAACTAGAAGTCACCGCGTTCGTCGAGAACACCGGCGCGGAAACCGACAGCCAGTCAGTTACGCTCACCATCGACGATGGGCCCGTAGCCTCCGAAACGATTACGCTCGAATCCGGCGAGAGCACGACGATAGACCTGGTCTGGGAGACCGAACCCGGAGACGCCGGCGAGTACGTCGCCGAAATAGCGTCGGACGACGACTCCGACACGACGGACGTGGCTGTGAACCAGGCCGCGCGGTTCCCCGTCGACATCGTATCCACGACGTCGCCCGTGACCGAGGGGGAGGACCTGGGAGTCACCGCGACAGTCCAGAACACCGGCGAGGAGACCGACACCCGGCCCGTCGAACTCGTCGTCGCCGGCGAGACGGTCGACGCGACCGAACTGACGCTCGAACCGGGGCAAAGCGAGACGGTGGAACTCACGTGGGCGACCGAAGACGGCGACGCCGGGGAACACACCGCCACCGTCGAGACGGAGAGCGGGAGCGACTCGACTCCCGTCACGGTCGAGCGGACCGTCTTCTTCGCTGTCGAGATAACGTCGACGTCCGGGCCGGTCGTCGAGGCCGAACCGCTCGACGTCACCGCCACTATCGAGAACACCGGGGAGTCCTCGGGTACACAGCCCATCGAGTTGCGCGTCGACGGGGCGACCGTCGATACGACCCAGCTTTCGCTCGACGGCGGGGACTCCGAGTCTGTGACGCTGACCTGGGGGAACGACGACGCCCCCCTGGGGTCGTACACTGCCGTCGTCGCGAGCGAGGACGATAGCGACGCGGTCGACACCTCGGTCAACGAACCCCGACCCGGCGAACTTGCGGGTGGCAAGCAGGTGTTTGAGGTCGAGATAACGTCGACGAACGCGCCGGTCGCCGAGGGTGAGTCGCTCGAAGTCACGGCGGAGGTGACGAACATCGGCCCGGAGTCGGGTACCCAGACAATCACGCTGTCGAGTGACGGCGTCGAGCGGGACAGCCGGGAGATAACACTCGACAGCCAGGAGTCCAGAACGCTCACGTTCGCCTGGGAGACGGGGCCGGGCGACGCCGGCGAACAGACAGCGAGTGCGGCGAGCGAAACCGACGACGATTCGACGACCCTGACAGTCACGGACGGGAGCGACGATGAGACACCGACGTTCGGAGTGACCATCAATGAGGTATCCCTCCCCGAAGACGGTGACGGTCCATTCGAGGTCACCGCGTCCATCGAGAACGTCGCCGACATCGAAGACACGCAGACGATCACTCTCCGGACCGACGGGGTCGAGCGCGACATGCGGGAGATGACGCTCGGACCCGGCGAATCCGAATCCGTGACGTTCTCCTGGGAGCAAGACCCCGACGAGATAGAGGGTGATTCAATCGAACTGGAGGTGGCGAGCGAGGACGACCTCGACACGTCGTCGGCGAGTCTGGCCGGGCTGGGCGGCGGTGACTCGTCGTCCGTGTCGACGACGACGTGGCTGGGGCTCCTGATACTCATCGCGTTGCTCCTGGTGGGGTACTACTATCTCCGCCGGCGGCGGGAAGAGCCCGAGCCACCCGACCCCCAGGAAGGGTGAGCTGTGGTAGCAAGAATCAAGACCTTCGGTTCTGAAAGGGGACCATAGTGCCAGCAGGAATCGACATTCGGGAACGGACGATACTCGTGGCGACGCCGGCGGGAACGGCCCGATACCGGAACGCGATTCGACGCCTCGAAGACGCCGAGACAGGTGACGGGGCGACGCTCACGGTCAGTCTCGACGGCGGGAGCTACGCTATCGACGTCGCTGGAGACGACGGAGCGGACGACCAGGGATATCTGTTCGGAGGAGCGGCCACGGGAGACCCGGCCGACCTGCGGCGCGCTGCTGTCGAGGCAATGGTGGCCGAATCCAGCGGGGGAGCGTCCGAACTGGAGGGACCGCTCGGCTACGTCGATTGCGACGGCGAGGTCTACACCGAACTGTCGGACGCCCTCGTGGACCGCGTTGCCGTCGAGCGGGTCGATCCGGGAATGGCCGTCTGTTACGACGCGTTCGGGTCGTCACCCACCGGACTCGGGGTGGTCATCAGCGAGGGGGTTGCGTACGCGACGCTCGCAGTGGAGGGCGTCCCGTTCGCAACCGCGAGGTGCACGTACGAGGGGCGATGGTACGACGTGACCGACGCGGCCGACCTCGGGGAGCAAAGCGTTCGGTCGGAGTGGGCCCGCATCCAGTACGAAACGCTGTTGGCGGCGCTTGCAGCGGAGCTAGCCCGGCGGACCCCCACACTCGACCAGCCGGTAGGCATCGCACTGGGCGGCGAAGCGACACCGGAGGCGGTCGGGAGCCTCGACGTCAGTTTCGTGGACAAAGCGCTGGACGTCGACGTCGGGCCGGTAGCGGTCCCGGACGCACCCGAGGAGGCACCCGCACGCGGGGCACTCGC
The DNA here is from genome assembly GCA_003021285.1 of Halobacteriales archaeon QH_2_65_14. Classification (GTDB taxonomy): domain Archaea; phylum Halobacteriota; class Halobacteria; order Halobacteriales; family Haloarculaceae; genus Halovenus. Next base: position 9,533 of record PXQO01000064.1, read on the forward strand.
CGCCGTCCAGGACGGCGACGTGTCCACACGACCCGTTCCGGCGTTTGCCGCCACCGACGGATACGCCCCGAACCTCGCTGACGTCGACGCGACGGCCGACGCGATTGCGGAGTCCCTCGATGGGTCGGGAGAGGGAGCGAGACCAGCAACCGCCGGCCACCAGCCCGAAGAGGCAGGTCCCGGTGCCAGCCGGGGGGGTGCTCGCATCGATACAGCCGAGGGAGCCTCCTCCAGCGCCAGCCACGCCCTCAGGGTAGCGGCCGCGCTAGACCGTCTGGTCGACCGGATAGACGCAACCGAACGGCTGGACGACCTTCGGAACGAGGTGGACGCGGCCATCGCGGAGGTAGAGGCCAGGCTCGACGAACGAAAGCAGGACTCGGCGGAGACCGTTGTGGACCTGGAGACGTCGGTCGCGGAACTGGAGCGTGAACTCGGCGAACTGGCCGACGACGTCGGGGAGATACGGGCAGTGCTCGCGGGGCTGGAGGATGGTGACGTCGACGCACCCGACGTGTCCGGCGCGGTCGAGTCGATGGCCGTCGACGCGCTCCAGGCCGACATCGACGCCGTCGAGAGTGATCTTTCGAGCAGGATCGAAGGGCTCTGGGAGGAGGTCGACGACCTCAACGACGACGTCGTCGACGTCTCGGCCAGGGTCGGGGAACTCCCGGACATCGAGGGTGCGGTCGAATCGACGAGGGAGTCCGTGCGCGAACTGTCGGACGAAACGGCCGACCTCCGGACGTCGCTCGGAGAACTCCAGGAGACGGTCGAATCACTCGAATCGGAGACCGCGACGCGGGGCGACATCCAGTCAGTCGCGGCCGACCTCGACGGCGTGGCCGACGACCTCGAAACGCTGCGACGCCAGTTCGAGGGCGTCGACAGAGTCGACCCGAAGCAGGTCGAGGGTCTCCAGCAGGACCTGGACGCGCTCCGTGACACTGTTCTCAACCACGCACAGCGTCTGGAGGGGGTCGAGGGGACGACCAGCGACCTCGACGACCGGCTCGAACGGGCCTACCGGAACACTGCCAAGGCGGAGGCGCTCTCCTCACTGCAGGCGGAAGTCAACCGGGTCGAGGACCGGGCCGTCACCGCCGAGGAGGCGGCGACCGGTGCCGAGAAGACGGTCACCGACGTCGAGGGGACCGTCTCCTCGCTCCGGGAGGACGTCGACCAGCTCAGGAGCATGACCGACAGCCTCGCGGAGAACACCCCCACTCGCTCGACTGTCGACGAGTCACTCGACGACATCGAGCGGCGGCTCGAAGCGCTCGAACACGGCCAGCAACAGTCCGGCGAACAGCCCGCCCCGGTCGGGGGTGTCGCCAGCAAGTTCATGCTCCAGCTACTGGCCGTCGGCCTCGCGAGCGTCGGCGGTCTCGCCTCCGTCCTCGCTATCGAACTCGACCTGGTGCCACTCGCGGTCGGCTTCCTGGTCCTGGTTATCGGCCCGGCCGGGTGGCTGTGGCTATCGCTCGCCGACGTCTAACGGGGACTGCTGGCTGCCCCGCGTTTTCGCATTTGGCACCGCCCTCGTCGCGTTTCTCGCCGAGTTCACCGTCTCCTCGGCTACTTCGTCCGCCTCCTCGCGGATTTCTGCCTCAGAGCCGAGATTCGAGCAGGGCCCGGCCCGGAATTGCGCCTCCCGACGGAGCGAGGACCTTTGGCACCGGAGGCACATGTCGGGGCATGGGCGACCTTCGGCGTCGAGGCGTCGAACCGCTGGTGGAGGGCCTGGTGGTCGCGTTCGGCGGACTCACCGGAGGGGTGGTAGTCACGGCAGGACTCGCCGGACTCCTCGCCCCTGTCG
>PXQO01000065.1:0-2746 GCA_003021285.1 Halobacteriales archaeon QH_2_65_14
CTGCCAACGAACTGTTAAATACGCTCGACTACGGGTTCGACGAACTTCCGGCCGGCGTCGAGCAGTTCCCGGGTGCGGTGCTCGCTCGTCGCCTCGGCGACCCACTTGAACCCGACCGGCGTCTCGTGGACCGACTGGCCGTGGTCGCTCGCGATGCGGTCGACGAGGCTACTGGTCGAGACCGTCCGGACGACGTCGCCGCTGGCACGTTCGAGCAGGAACTCGTAGACGACAGCGAGCACGACGTTGGGGTCGAGGAACCCGCGTTCGGGCGTGACGACGCCGACGCGGTCGGAGTCCCCGTCGTTGACGAACCCCACGTCGGCGGTGCCGTCGGTCACTGCCTCGACGAGTGAGGGTGCGTACTCGGGGGCCGGTTCGGGCGGCGTCCCGCCGAACTCGGGGTCGCGCTCGCAGCGGAACCGCGAGACGGTTGCGCCGGCCCGTTCGAGCACCGCGTCGGTGACGCCGCGGCCGCTACCGTGCATGGCGTCGTAGGCGACAGTCATCCCGTCGAGGTCGACGTCGGTGTCGAACGCCCCACTCAGCACCGACCCGACGCTCTCGACGTACGGGGTCACGATGTCGTCTTCCTCGATGCGACCCTCGGGAGACGCGGTCGACAGCGGCGGTTCGAGCCGTCGTTCGAGTTCGTCGGTGACCGCAGGGAGTGCAGGCGTCCCGTCCGCAGGAACGAACTTCACGCCGTTGTACTCCGGCGGGTTGTGCGACGCCGTCACGACGAGACCGCCGGCGAACTCCCCCCGGGCGACAGTCCAGGCGAGCGCCGGGGTGGGACAGTCCCGCTCGGAGACGACCACGTCCCGGCCGTTCGTACTCAGAACGGTGGCGAGTTCGTGGGCGAACTCCGGTGACCGCTCGCGGGCGTCGTAGCCGATGGCGACCCCGCCGGGGACGCCCTCGTCGTCAAGATAGGTCGCGACTGCCTGCGCGACCATCCGAACGCGGGCTGTCGTGAACTCCGGGAGCCTGGCGCGCCAGCCGTCGGTTCCGAACGTGATTCCGTCTCTAACCTCTTCGTCCATGTGGTGCAATCCGCCCCGCCAGCACAAAAACGCCCGGCATGTGGTGGGTGGCGAACCGAGTCATAGTGGTTGTTGTGAGTATGTACCGCCGTGGAGTCACTCCTCGCCCGTTTCAGCCGAGGAGTGACTCCACGGCGGTACATACTCACAACAACCACCATCAGACGGCGCTTTCTTCCGTCCGGATGGCTCGCCGTCGTTCGGGGATCAGGTCGAACGTCCCGTTGGTATCCCCGAGAACCAGCAGTGCGTAGTAGCGAAAGAACGTCTGGGCCGGCACGGAGACGAACAGCGCGATGACGACCACCGCGAGAACCAACAGGGCGATTGCCAGGGCGATGACCCCCCATCCGGCGATTCCCGAGACCGAGAGCAGTCCGACCCCGAGCAGGCCGACGGCGGCGAGCGGGATTGCGACGACCAGTGCGCCAATCCCCGTCACGATGCCAACGGCGAGCCCCGCGGCACCCTGGAGGACGAACGCCATCACGGCGTAGACGAGATACTCCTTCCACTGGCCGGTCATCGTGGGCCAGAACCGCCGCCAGGCCGGGATGACACCGCGGTCCTCAACCATCATCACGGGGACGACGAACATGGTGGTGAACGCGTGGACGAATCCGCTGGCGAACATGAGGACGAACCCGAGTGGAATCGCGAACAACAGCAGGACGAGCGAGGTCTCGGCGTTCCCGAAGAGGAACGGCCACAGAGCAAGGACGAGAAGCAACCCGAGACCCCCGAACGTGAGCACCGCCAGGAGCAGACGGAACCCGAACAGCCGGAGACCCCGTCCCAGGTGCTGGCTCCAGTACCGTCGAATCGTAACCTGCTCGCGCCGGAGCGACTCGACGAAGACGAACTCCATGACCGACCCGACGACCAGGAACACGACTCCGAGTACGACGATTACCGCGACGACGGCCGCGATTACTGCGAGTTCGGTTCCGCCAATCGAGGAGAGACCGCCCGACGGGTCCGACACCCCTGGAGTCTCCGGGACGTCGCCCTGGATACTGCCGCTGAACTGGAAGGGATTGACGCCGCCGGCACCGCCCGCGGCACCGACGAAGAAGACGACCAGGGCGAGTTTCGCCCACAGGCCGAACTCGAACGGCCAGAGGAACGCACGCGTCGCGTCGACTGCGTCCTCGATGTCGTCGAGCGCGTAGAGCGTCATCGCTCCCCACCCGTCCGTTGCTCGACTGTGTTCCGTGCGGATTCCTGTGCGCGCGGAGGGGTGTGGCCACCGTCCGGCGACCGCTTCGGTCCAATCGGGACCTGGAGGCGTCGAGTCTGCTGCATGTTTGGACCGTTCCACTCGGCTCTGTCTTAACTGTTGGCGGAAGATTTCCACAGGAGAGACAGTCTTTCCTCGGTTCCGTACCGCTCCCGACCCTGTCCTGACAGCCACCGCACTCCGGGAATCCGTATAAAACAAATGATTAATAATGAGGTTTATCACACGAACTGCCGAACAAGGTGATATGAGGTTCGCACGAAAGGCCGAGGATTCGATTGCGAGTCACACGTACCCGACCACGACGCGCGAACTGGCGGCGGAACACGGCGACGTGGAGATAGCGCTGTCGGACGGCGCAGTGACGCTGGGGGAACTGCTGGGTCGGTTCCCGGACCAGGAACTCGAAACGGCGGACGATGCGCGCCTGCTGACCTACAGCGCGTTCGGGCAGGCGGCG
>PXQO01000065.1:2782-14003 GCA_003021285.1 Halobacteriales archaeon QH_2_65_14
CCCGCCACTGCCCGGTGAACTCGGACACGAGCAGGTGTCGTTCTGATAGTGACTGCTGTGGTTCGTTACCGCCGGGGAGTTCCAGATAGCCCGGCGTGGTCGGGAGCGCCGGCGTCCGTCTGTGCCGGCTCAGAGAAGGGGAGATGGGGGCCTCGGACGCCACTTATAAGCGCGGCGCGGCCGATTGTCGAGATATGAACATCCGGAAAACACTCGCGGTCACGGTCGGGTCGCTCGGTGCGACTGCACTGGGAAACCGGCTACTCGCGTCGCAAGCGGCGGACTTCGAGCCGCTCCTGGACGGCGACCAGGGGACCTACCGGTGGCGCGGGTTCGACGTCGCCTACGCCGAACTGGGAGACCCGGAAGCCGACGACCTGTTGATGTTTCACGGTATCAGCGCGGCGGCGTCGAACCACGAGTTCAGCGCCGTCGCCGAGGCGTTGAGCGAGGAGTACCACGTCATCGCACCCGACCTACCGGGGTTTGGCCATTCGGACAGGCCACCGCTCCTGTACTCGGATTCACTGTACACGACGTTCGTCGGCGACGCCATCGACGACCTCACCGACGACGAGCCGGTGGTCGTGGCCTCGTCGCTGACGGGCGCGTACGCCGGCAGGGCCGTCGAGGACACCGACGTCGGGAAACTCGTTCTCGTCTGCCCGACCGACACGACCGCCGGGAGCCGGCGGGTGTGGCTCCGGGCGCTGTTGCGGTCGCCGGTCGTCGGCGAGGGGCTGTTCAACCTCCTGGTGAGCAAACCCGCGCTCCGGTACTTCCAGTCCGACCACGGCTACCACGACGTCGACAACTACACCGACGAACTCCTGGCCTACGAGTGGCTGGCGGCCCACCAGCCTGATGCGCGGTTCGCACCCGCCTCGTTCGTCGCCGGCTTCCTCGACCCCGACGAGGACCTCGCCGACGTCCTCGCGGCGGTCGACGCTCCGGTCACGCTCGTCTGGGGCCGCAACACGGACATGCTTCCCCTCTCCGAGGGCCGCGACATCGCCGAACGGGCCGATACCGGTCTCGTCGTCTTCGACCGCGCGAAACTCCTCCCTCACGCGGAACATCCCGACCAGTTCGTCGATGTCATCAACGAGGAAATCCCCGTCGAACAGTAATCGGGCAACTCCACGCCGTCGCTGCCCGTTGATCGTCAGAAGATTTATTATATGTCGAATGAGTGATTCTAGCCGTGAGAGCGTGGCTATTGCTAACAGTGCTTGCGCTCGTTCTCGCGGGAGCGATGGGTGGGGCATCACCCACGGCGGCAACGGACGGGGGCAGTCCCACAGCGGCCGATGGGGGTACTCTGACAGCGACTGACGAGGGTGTTCTGACAGGGGCCGACGGGATCAGTCTGGCGTCGAACCAGGTCGACGCCGACAGGGTCGTGATGGAGGCGAACGTGCGCGCCGACGGTTCGGCGCACTGGACGATTGAACACCGCGTCAGGCTCACGGATGCAAACGAGACTGGGGGATTCGAGGCGACTCGCGAGCAACTGGCGGACAACCGAACGGCGTTCCGTGCGCCGTTCGCGGACCGCGTCCGCTCAATGGCGACCCGGGCCGAGGCGGAGACGGGCCGCGTGATGGTCGTCGAGAACGTCACCGTCGACGCCTACCGCGAACAGATACCCCAGGAGTACGGCGTCGTCGTCTACGAGTTCGCCTGGTACGGGTTCGCCGAGACCGACGACGACCTCCGGGTTGGCGACGCGCTCTCCGGGCTGTTTCTCGACGAGGAGACGACGCTGCTCGTGAGCTGGCCCGGGGACGCGACGGCCGCGGACGTGACGCCGGAGCCCGACGACCGCCGGGAAACCGCGGTGGCCTGGCACGGCCCGCTCGACTTCGCCACCGGCGAGCCGTCGCTCGTTCTCGAATCGGAGCGCCTGTCGTTCGGCCCCGACCTGTCGTTCGACACCGGAAGCACCGACGTCCTCATGACGCTGGGCGGCGCTGGCCTCCTCCTCATGGGAATGCTCGGAACCGGCGTCGTGGTCTGGCGCCGCCGGAGCGCCGGACCGGCGGAGGCGGAGACTGACGACGGGACCGGGGCCGAAAAGGCGGACGAAACCGAGGAGAAAGCCGACGAGGGGGCCGAACCCGGCGAGGAAGCCGACGAGGGACCGATGGAGCCGCCGGAGGAACTCCTGAGCAACGAGGAGCGGGTTCTGGCGCTCCTCGAGGAGCGTGGCGGCCGGATCAAACAACAGCAGATCGTCGAGACGCTCGACTGGTCGGAGACCAAGACGAGCGAGGTGGTTGCCGACCTCCGGGAGGAAGACAGCGTCGAAGTGTACCGGCTCGGGCGCGAGAACGTCGTCGCACTCCCGGAGACGGGTCTCATCGACTCCGAGGATGGGCCGGCGGAGGGTGAGCGATGAAACCCCGCGACCACGGCCCGACGAATCCGGAAAAATCCGGGCGAACTGGCGCGAAGGGAGGCAGGGTATTTAGCGCAACCGGGGCGTATCTGGAGGTGATGGGTGATCGGCTCTGGCCGTCCGTTCTGGTGGCGACAGTCGTCTGTGTGGCGCTGGGGGTCGGACTCGTCGCGGCGGGGACGGGGGCGCTGGCGCTCCCCGCGATGGACGGGGACGGCGGTGTGAGCGGGGCGAGTGCCGACAGCGACGCGAACGCGACGGCGGAACTGGAGGCCGGCTCACAGCTGTCGGGACTCGTCGGCGTCCAGAACCGCGCGGTCCGTGGCATCGTCGACCGCGAGTCGTTCCGGGCCCGACTCGACGGGGCGGACACGCCTCGGGAGCGTGCGGCCGTCCTCGACCGGCAGGTGAGCGCGCTCGATACCCGGGTGGGAGACCTCGAAGACGCGCTTCGCTCGCTCGAACGCGAACGCGACGACGGGACGCTCGACGGGGACGCCTTCGTCGCACGGTCGGCCGAGATCGGCGGGGCGGCGGCCGGCATCGACGACCTCCTCGACGAGAGCCGGACGGCAGCGGAGGCCCTCCCCAGCGAAGTCCGCGAGGAGCGGGACCTGCTGGCCCGGATCGACAGCCTCGACGACCGCGTGGGGACGCTCCGCGAGCGGACGAGTGCGGCGACCCGCGCCATCGACGGGGTCGACCAGCCCCGGCGCGCGTCGCCGGTCTCGATTGCCGACGTCGAGACCATGCTGACCGGGGCACTGGCCGCCCACGACGCCGCCGAACGGCTCTTTGGCTCCGAACGCATCGACCTGCACGTTCGCCGGGCCAACGGCGCAACCATGCGCATCGGCGTCGTCACTGACGGCGGTGAGGTGGTCGCCATCGAACGGGGGACCATCGACGACCCGACGGTCCGGGTCTACACCGACTACGCCGTCGTCCGGACGGTCCAGTACAGCGACCAGCCCGAAACCGACGTCCAGCAGGCGTTCGACGAGGATCGCATCGTCTACGACGGCGTCGGCGTCCGCAACTCCATCCGGTACGGCGCGGCCGCCATCGCCGAAACACTCCGTGGCCTCTTTTAGGGTCGGGCGTATCTTTATTCCCCGTTTCGACGTAAAGCCATGCATGACACTCCCGGACGGAGTCGACGCTCGCACGGTCGAGACGGACCGCCTGGAAACACACCTCATCGAGAGCGGCCACGAGGACGGCGAGCCAGTCGTCTTTCTCCACGGGAACGCATCCTCGTCGCGGTTCTACGCGGAACTCATGGACGACTTGCCCGACGAGTACCGCGCCATCGCACCGGACATGCGCGGCTTCGGCGACTCCGAGCGACGCCCCATCGACGCGACCCGCGGGTTGCGCGACTTCGCGGAGGACGTCCGGGCGCTGGTCGAGACGCTCGACCTCGCAGAGCCGGCGTTCGTGGGCTGGTCGACCGGGGGCGGCGTCGCAATGCGGTACGCCATCGAACAGCCCGACGAGGTCACTTCGCTGTCGCTTATCAACCCCGTCTCGCCGCACGGGTACGGCGGAGTGCAACGCGACGGCGCGCCCTGTCAGCCAGACTACGCGGGGTCGGGCGGCGGCATGACCAACGACGACTTCATCGAGCGCCTGGCGGCGGGCGACCGGAGCGACGACGCCGACACCTCGCCGCGAAACGTCATGCGAGCGTTCTATCTCGCGCCCGGGACGGAACTCAACCCGGAACTGGAGGACGCCTACGTCGACGCGATCCTCGACACGGAAACGGGCGACGAGTACTACCCGGGGGACGCGACCGGGTCCGACAACTGGCCGGGCGTCACACCGGGGGAATCGGGGACGAACAACGCACTCTCGCCGAAGTATCTCGACCTGACGGGCATCGTCGACGTCGACCCGGCACCGCCCATCCTCTGGGTCCGGGGTGACGAGGACCGCATCGTCGCCGACGGCTCGTTTTTCGACGCGGGCTATCTCGGAAAAATCGGCGAGCTACCCGGCTGGCCGGGCGAGGACGAGTTCCCGCCACAGCCGATGGTAACACAGACGCGCGACGTCTTCGAGGAGTACGCCGACGCGGGCGGCGAGTACGAGGAAGTCGTCGTCGAGGACACGGGTCACTCGCCACACGTCGAACGCCCGGACGAAGTACTGTCGGTGCTTACCGACCACATCCCATGACCGGACAGTCTCCCTGATTGTGGTTGTTGTGAGTAGTTACCGCCGTGGAGTCACTCCTCGCCCGTTTCAGGGGCCGAAACAGGGATAATTTCGCGCCGGGCCGAAAAGAGTCACAAACCACTATAAGACACCTACTCAGGTTCCTGTCGGCTGTCTTCTTGCTCGGTCCTCTCGATCCGCTATCTCGACGCCTCTATCGTGGGAGACAGTCACGTCGTAGCCGTCGTACTGGAACGTCACGGTCCCTGCCCGCATACTGTTCACGACCGAATCGAGGGCTTCGACGTCGATGACTCTCCCGAGTGATGGTTCGACCTCTACTGGCTCAATATTCTCTTTACTGGCAATTTCGGAAACAATGGACCACGCAATGTCGGCCTCGCTGACCCGATTCCCCATGAAACGAACCATTAGAATCCTCCCTTATAAATCCTTCTCAGCAGTTTCAGAGAGAAATAATGGCATCGACTCGTTCGGGCCGTTCACCGGTCGACGGTCTTCTCGACGACCTGTACGTTCTCGATGCGCGTCTCGGGATACTCCCCGTCGACCTTCTCGGTAGCCTTGACCATGTCCCAGACGACGTTTAGCCCGGTCGAGACTCCCTCCAGCGCTTCCATCTCACAGCCCGTCTTCCCGACCGTCTCGACGGCGACTGAAAGCGTGACGCGCCGGTCGGCGAGTTCGAACTCCGTGTCGACGTTCGTTATCGGAATCTGGTGACACATCGGAATGGTCTCCCAGGTGTGTTTGACGGCCTGGGTCGCTCCGACCCGAGCGGTCGCCAGCACGTTCCCCTTCCCGACGTCGTCCGCGCGGATCGCCTCGACTGTCTCCGCCCGGAGCCGGATGGTGCCACGCGCGACTGCACGCCGCTTCGATTCGGCCTTGTCGCCGACGTCGACCATCTGTGCGCCCCCCGATTCGTCGACGTGGGTCAGCGACTCGCCGGCCTCGGCTCCGGAGTCGCGCCCGCTCCCGGTGTCAGTCTCCTCGGTCATGGTGGACGGTCAGTGCCCCCTCGTGTGGCCGAGGACGTGGCCGATGGTCGGAAGGATGAGCTGTTCGGTCCCGAACGTCGCCCCTTGCGTGCTGCCCGGCAGACAGAAGACGGGAACGCCGTCGATGGAGCCGGCAAAGGCCCGCGACAGCAGCGCCCGGGGGCCGATGTCCTCGTAGGAGAGATGCCGGAACAGTTCGCCGAATCCGGGTATCTCCTGGTCGAACAGCGGGCGGACCGACTCGACGGTGACGTCCTCGGGCGAGAGGCCCGTCCCGCCGGTCAGCACGACCGCGTCGACGTCGTCGCGCTCGACGAGCGCGAGCACCGTCGCGGCGATTGCCTGCTGGTGGTCCCCGACGAGTTCGCGTGCGACGACGGACTTGCCGTCCTCCTGGATGCTCTCGACGAGCGAGTCGCCGGACTCGTCGGTTTCGAGCGTCCGACTCGACGAAACCGTCACCACGCCGAACGAGACGTCCGCGACCTCGTGGTGTGGGTGCGAGTGGTCTGAATGGTCGTCGGTCATCGTTGGTCCCCTTCGAACCCCTCGTTTAAAACGGTCCGCCCCGGCTCCTCTCATAGTGGTTGTTGTGAGTATGTACCGCCGTGGAGTCACTCCTCGCCCGTTTCAGGGGCCGAAACAGGGATACTTTCGCGCCGGGCCGAAAAGAGTCACAACAACCACTATCAATCGTCCGCTGTGGCCGGTTCGTTCGGGGGGTCGACGTACTCCTCGTTGATGTACTGTGCGTGTGCAGGTTCAGACGGGGACCGAGCTACGAGTCAGACCCGATGCCGGTGTCCGGGGCCCAGTCGGGAAACTCGTCGAGAGTCGTCGCGGGGTCGGCCTCCTCGTAGTACTCGGCGTAGACCTGTTCGGCCCAGTCGAGCGCGTCCGGGTCGTCCGTGTCGACGTACAGCGTTGGCGTGCCAGTGGTTTCGTCATAGACCCGGACGTCGAGGTGCTCGTCGTATATCGCCATCCCGAACGGGATGTCGTCGTGGACGAAGTACTTCCCCGACGTGGTGTCGCTCTCGGCCACCTGTCGCTGGAGGTCGGGGAACTGTTGCATGTTTCCGAGTGCGATCCCCTCGGTGACGATGAACTCGCCTTCCATCCCGGTTTCGAGCGCGATTTCGAGCATCTGCTCGACGTACATCGGCGGGACCAGCGGGTTGCAGTCGACGACCCGGATGGTGTCCGACTCGCGAAACAGGTCCATCGTCCTGTCGACGAACGGGTACGGGTTGCCCGGTTCGGGCGTCGTGGCCGTCGCGTCCCTGAACAGTTCGAGCTCGAAGTCGACGTCCACGGCGTCGTACTCTGCGAGTAGCGGTTGCAACTCGTAGGCCGTCCGGACGGCCGAGTCGAACTCGTCGACCCGTTCGTAGAGAATCTCGCCCAGTTGCGTGAGCGCGTAGCCGCTGTCGGTCCGCCGGAGCAGTCCGCGGTCCTCGAACGTCCTGACGATGCGGTGGCAGGTGGTCTTCGAGATGTCCAGTTCGTCCTGGAGTTCCTGCCGGTGGTGGGGTTTCGCTGACAGCGCCGCCAGGACTGACTTGCGTCTCACCGCCGTTTCGAGCACCTCCTCGTCGAATTTCTCCGGCATGTTGGTCCCAACAGGGTAGACTCAGTGAACTACCCCGACCTGCCGCGCTCGGGCCTACCCGACCCTCGCTTGTTGGGGTCGGGGCTTCCTGTTTCTGTGTCGGAGCTTGCATCCGACGTGGATACAGCGGCTCCAGATTCCGCAGGCGGCTTCCCGTCACGGGCGGGTCGGAGTGTTCCACTCCTACCGGTTCGACACTCGGCCACACCCGGCGGCGCACGCTTCTTGTCGTCGTTCCAGAGAGCGACGCTCTCTCGCGGTGACGAAACGGCGTGCCGTTTCGAACCACGTTTGAACGCCGTCGGAAGCGTGGCGAGCATCTTTCTTTCCTCTTCGAGCGGAGGGGTCCTAAATGTGGCGGAGAGCATGTTTGCGAACCGTGCGGGCGCTGTCTCCCCTGCCTACTCCGCTCCCTCCGGTCGCTCCCTGGAGGACGGGGGAGTAACGCCCTCGCCCCAAAAGCTAACTGGCGGTGTTCCTCCGGTTAGTCGCCGGCACCGACGTTGTGCGTGCTCTCGAAGCAGGCCGGGTCGGGTTCGATGCGGGCGTACTGGACGGCACGCGTCCCGAGCACCTCGATGCGCTCCTCGATTTTCTCGTTGACGAGTTCGCCGTCCTCGAACTGCCTGGAGGCGGAGGGAATCGCGACTTGGTGGGGGAGGACCCAGGCGTTGAGCGCCCGACAGACCGACCGGAGGTGGTCGAGCGTGGCGGTCGGGAAACTCCCGCCGGCGACACAGAGCAACCCGACGGTCGTCTCCTCGAACTCGTCGAACCCGCAGTAATCGAGGGCGTTCTTCAGCGGCGCTGCGTAGGAACCGTGGTACATCGGCGACCCGAGCACCACCGAATCCGCCCGCTGTAGCTTCTCGCGGAGGCGGACGGCGTCCTCGACGTCCTCGTGGTCGGGGTCGAACACGGGCAGGTCGTACTCCCGGAGGTCGACGAACGTCGTCGTAGCGCCACGCTCGCTCGCGCTGTCGAGCACCGACCGGAGCGCGATTCGCGTGTAACTCCCGTCCCTGAGACTGCCACACACCGCGAGTACGTGTGGTGGATTGGACATACGCGACCATGTACGTCGCCGGATATAGGTCCCGTGATTCGCCCCGAACTGATTGCTGTGGGGCCTCCTCGCTGTCCTGCTGGGTGTGCTCGGACGTTCCGTTGCTCCCGAGAGGAGGGAAGGTGAGTCTGATCCCCGACGGTCGTGTCACACGCGTCCCCTGTTGACGGAGATCAGCAGTCCATCATTGGGGTATGTGAAATATAAGCATGCGGCAGACCTCCGTCAGCCAGGCGTCGGACGTCCGTCATGCAGGTACACGACGCCCGGCTGACGGCCCGTCGTCCGGTGTTTTCCCGGCCGGTCTGCCGATTGCTTCCTCCACGGCTCGCCATTCGCGACCCGGCCCGTGCCCCTGCCGAAACAGTTCCACCTCGTGAAACTGTTCCACCGAATCGTATCATTTCGTTGAGTAGATACAAGCTATTCGGGGGCCATCTCTCGAACGAGGAATCCAGCATGTCAGACACGGATCGGAACGGTGGACCGGATGGGTCCGACAACGGCCCTCCGGAGCCGGAGGTAGCGGGCGAACGGCTGAGAGACAGGATAGCGGGGACCCTCGTCGGGCGGGGGCGGCTGGTCATCGCGGTCGTGTTGGTGTTGCTCCTCGCGGTGAGCGCGGGGGTCGTGTTCCTCGAAGAGGAGTCCGGACTCCCGGCGTTCGAACTCGGCACCGAGGAGGAGGAGAAACTGGAGTACGTCGAGGCGAACTTCTCGGCGGAGACCGACCAGGAGGTGACACAGCTCATCGTCAGGGAGGAGAACGTCTTCGAGAAGGAGACGCTCGTCGCGACGCTCGAACTCCAGCAGTCGATACGTGAACACGAGTCGGTCGCACCGACGCTCCGGGACGAGCGGCCGACTGTCGGTATCGCGAACGTCATCGCACGGGCAGTCATCCAGCATCGCAACCCCGGGGTGACTGACCCGACGCTCGACGAACAGATCGCGGCCATCGAGCGCCTGAGCCAGCGGGAAATCGACGTCGTCGTGCAGGAACTGCTCGGGAAAGAGGGGAACTCGGACGCGTTCGTGTTCGTCCCGACCGATTACGAGCGCGGCTCCACGACCGCGTCGTCGACGATGGTCGTGGTCTTCCAGTCGGTCGACGGCGAGTACCCCGTGACCGCCGCCCCGGAGCACGTCGTCGAGTCGCAACTCGCCGTGGAGGAACTCGCCGCCGACCACCACGATGACGTCGCCGTCGTCGGGAGCGGTATCCTGACCGACGAGGAGCAACGCGCCCTCGAAGACACGATGTCGGTGGTAGGCCCGGTCGCGCTCCTGCTGGTCGTGCTCGTACTCGCGCTGGCGTACCGCGACCTGGTGGACCTGCTCTTTGGCATTGGCGGCATCCTGCTCGTCCAGCTGTGGACGTTCGGCTCGCTGGGCTGGCTGGGCGTGGCGTTCAACCCGGTGTTGATCGCCGTGCCAGTGTTGCTCATCGGCCTCGCCATCGACTTCTGTATCCACGTCTTCATGCGCTACCGGGAGAGCCGGACGGACGCGATAGCGGGCGAGTCGGCCGCCGACACCGGTATCGCGACGGCGATGAAAGGGGGCCTCGCCGGCGTCGGCGTCACGCTCGTGTGGGTGACTGTGACGACCTCCATCGGCTTTTTCTCGAACCTCGCGAGCCCGGTCCGGCCGATCCAGGAACTCGGTCTCATCGCCGGCATCGGCATCGTCGGCTCGTTCGTCGTCTTCGTGCTCTTTCTGCCCCCGCTGAAGGTCGAGGTCGACGGCGCGCTGGAGGGGCTCGGCTTCGACCGGGCGAAGCGACCGCTCGGCACCGGCGGCGGCCGGGTCGGGCACGCCCTCGCTGTCGGGTCCAGGGCCGCACGACGGACGCCGGTCGCGGTCGTCGTCGCCGTCCTGCTGGTCACCGCGCTGACCACGGTCGCAGCAGTCAACGTGAGCACGTCGTGGGGGGCCGAGGACAACATGATCGACGGGACGCCCGGCTGGACCGACCACCTTCCCGGCGGCCTCCAGCCCGGCGAGTACGACGCGAAAGACGACCTCGACTACGCCAACGAGCATTACGTCCGTCACGGCTCCGAGGTCGAACTCCTCGTCGAGGGGGACGTGGCCGGTCCCGGAACCTTGCGGCGCGTGGCGGCCGCCCGGGAGCGCGCGACCGACCAGGACGCCGTCGTGACGCTCGCGAGCGGCGAGCCGAGTTCGACGGACCCCCTGACGACGATGCGGCGGGTCGCCGCGGAGCACGACGGGTTCGCCGAGTCGTTCGGGGCGGCGGACACGACCGGCGACGGCGTCCCCGACACGAACGTCGAGGCGCTCTACGACGAACTGTTCGCGGTGGCTCCCGACCGGGCCGGCGAGGTCCTCCACCGCGAGGACGGCGAGTACGTCGCCCTCCGGATGGCCGTCTCGGTCGACCCCGAGGCCGACGGCGGGGCAGTCGACGAGCAACTGGATGCTGTCGGTGCCGAACTCGAAACCGACGGGACGGCTGTAACGGTCACCGGCGAGCCAATCGTCGGCCACATCATCCAGCAACACCTGCTCGGAACACTGCTCCGGAGTCTCGCCATCACGCTCGCCGCGGTGCTCGCCCTCCTGACGGTCGGGTTCCGGGTCGTCCACGGGAGCGCGACGCTGGGGGTGGTCACGCTGCTCCCCGTAGTCTTCGCCGTGAGCTGGATCATCGGGACGATGTACGTCCTGGGCTATCCGCTGTCGGTCCTGAACGCCATCATCGCCAGCCTCACCATCGGAATCGGCATCGACTACAGCCTCCACGTGAGCGAGCGCTTCCGCGACGAACTCGCCAGGTTCGGGAGCGTCGAGGAGGCACTGGCGAGGACTGTGCGGGGAACGGGCGGGGCCTTGCTCGGCAGTGCCGCGACCACGGGGGTCGGATTCGGCGTGCTCGCGCTCGCCATCCACCCGCCTCTCCAGCAGTTCGGCACGATAACCGCCGTCATGAT
>PXQO01000065.1:14040-18437 GCA_003021285.1 Halobacteriales archaeon QH_2_65_14
CGACGAAACCGCTGGAGAACAGGCCGCTCGAGAGCGGAACCGTTCGAGAACGGGACCTACGTGTCGTAGTTGCAGATCACCAGATCGGCCACTGCGCCGGCAACGATGATCTCGTCGGGTTCGACGAGGACGAGCACGCTGAAGCGGGACTCGCTGATGGTGAGCGACTTGGTCACGTCGTCCTCGACCTGGTCGCCGTTGGCGACGGTCACGCGGAGTTCGTGGGTCCCGACCCTGTTCGTGCGCCCGAACTCGACGTCGCCGCCGGGCTGGAGGTCACGGGTCTTCTCGACCAGCACCGTCCCGTCGTCGGCGACGACCTCGACGGTGATCGTTCGCTCGCCGTCGCGGCTCTGTTCGACTTTCACCGGCCTGGCTTTCGGCAGTACTTTCGGCTCGACGTGCCGGAGTTCGAGCACTTCCTGGTCGCCCTCCCGGCTGACCGTCGCCTCGTAGTACTCGTCGTCGACCGAAACGAACGACTCCGTAACGTCCATCGCTTCCCGGAGGTAAACGCGGTCGGCCTCGTACCGGCCGCCAAGCGCCGCGTCGATCTCGGCCCGGACGTCCTCGGGGAACTGGTCGTAGGGGATCACTTCGCGCGAGCACTCCTCGTACCGGCGGTTCTCGGGGTCCTCGAGCGTGCCATCCGGCGGCTCTTGGGTTATCTCGACTGTGAACCCCCACGTGAACTCCGTCCCGTCGACCGCGTGGTCCCGTTCGAACCGGTATTCGCCTGCCGGCAGACAGCCGTCGACCACGGGGTCGTCCACGACGACGAGTTCGTCCCGCCCGGTTTCGCCCGGGTCGAGCCTCCGAGGAACTGTCGCTACATCCGGGCGTGGAGGCGTTCGACGGGCTATCGGGCGCTTCCAGCGAGTAGAGCAGGACCCCTCCGTTCTCGCTCGAACCCTTGTAGTACGGCGTGTCGATTTCCCGCTGTTTATCGCCCGTGTTGGTCGCGCTGACTTCGAGGAGGCCGGTCCCCTCGGCGGTTATCGCGCCGTCGAGAACGTCCACGTCGAACGTCACGGGGATGTCTTCGGGGACGTCGTCGGCTGCCGTCACAGAGACGTACCGCTCGAACTCGTCCGACAGGTCGCCGTCGTTGCCGTCGCCGTTCTCGCCGTCGCTGTCGTCGCCGTTCTCGCCGTCGCTGTCGTCGTCGGTCCCTGTGTCGTCGTTGTTCCCGCCGTCGTCGGTCCCTGTGTCGTCGTCGTTCCCGCCGTCGTCGTTGGCTGCGTCGTCGGGGTCGCCATCGTTGGCGAGACAGCCGGCCGCCGCCGTGGCGACCGTCACGCCGACGCCAGCGAGAAATTTCCGTCGGTCCATTGTCTGTTTCTCCTTTCATACGGTACTGATAAAGGGCTGTTCCAGAGTCAAACGGTCGTTTAATGCACGACCGTATCAATCACCGGCCTCGCGGCCGTTCCCTCCTCGGGAGTGAGAATTACCCCCTCCCCCCAGATATAAAAGGCTATAGCGTGTGAATACCTACCATGAGTCAGACAGAGACTCCGAACGAACGCGACGCCGATGTCGAGGAGGAGAAACCGGAGATCGAGGAGGACCTCGTGGGCGAGGAACTCCGGATCGACGGCATCTGTGGTGTGTACTGATGGTTTCTGTCCCGCCGTACGTCAAGTACCGTCGTGAAGCGGACGGGGGACTCGTCTACGAGCACGAGAACTACGGCTACGAGGACGCGACGTTGTTGCGCGTCGACGGAACGGTGGTGGACATCCTCGAAGCGGTCGAGTCCGGAACGACCGACCGGGCGGTGCTCGAAGAGCGCTTCTCGCCCGAGGCAGTAACAGTACTCGAACGACGGGGGTTCCTCGCGACCGATGACTGAACCCCTGTCAGCGCCGGTCACGATCACCTGGGAGGTGACGCTGGGCTGTAACCTCCATTGTGACCACTGCCTCTCGGGGAGCGGCCCTGGCCACCAGCGCCCCGACGAGTTCACGACGGCCCAGGCAAAGGAGTTCATCGCCGAGTGCGACGAGATGGACGTCTTCCAGGTCAACATCGGCGGCGGCGAACCGTTCGTCCGCCCGGACTTCCTGGAACTGCTGGCGGAACTCACCGACCGGAACGTCTCGACCTGCGTCAGCACGAACGGGACGCAACTGGACGAGGCGACGCTCGACCGCATCGAGTCGATGTCGCCGCTGTACCTGCAGGTGAGCCTCGACGGCCTCCGCAAGGACAACGACGCCATCCGCGGCGAGGGCGTCTACGACCAGGTCGTCAACGCGCTGGCACGCCTCGAAGAGCGCGACATCGGGACGACGGTCAACACCGTCGTGACCAGCCGTAACGTCTACGACCTGCCCGACATCTACGACCTGGCCCGGTCACACGGTGCAGGACTCCGGCTGAACCGCTTCCGGCCCAGCGGGCGCGGTCAGGACACCTGGGACCAACTCCGACTGGACCGCGAGGGCATCGAGTTCCTCCACGGCTGGCTCGAAGACCACGGGGACGTCCGGACGGGCGACTCGTTTTTCTACCTCAACGCGCTCGGCGAGGTGCGCAACGACACGCTCAAGGAGTGCGGTGCGGGCTCGATGACCTGTCTCGTCGACCCGGTCGGCGACGTCTACCCCTGTGCGTTCACGCAGTGGGACGGCCTCGCCGCCGGCAACGTCATCGAGGAGAGCTTCCGGGCGGCCTGGGACGACATCGCCAACCTCCGCAACAGCATCGACGACCACGAGGGCTGTCCGGCCGTCGCCATGGGAAGCGACGACGCCCGCGGCGAGGACCCACAGCTCCGGACCATCCTCTCCGGGGATTGAGACTGTGTGATGCCGGGCGTGGACCGTCCTCCCTCACAGCAGGTCGTGTTCTTCGAGGTAGTCGACGACCCGGTCGGCGGCCTCCTCCGGCGACACGTCGTCGAGTATCTCCCCGCCGTCGTCACCGCCGGCGTCGCGGCCGAGCATCCGGCGGATGCGTTCCTCGACGCCGCCCGACTGCGGGGGACGACCCCGGCCCCACCGCTCGTTCGAGGTCACCGACTCGACGGTGGCATTGCCGATACTCATCGAGAACCGGGACTCCGAGGGTGCGACCGACTCCAGGTCGACGGTCCGTATCTCCGCCCGCCCGCCTGCGATGACGGCGTCGAGGGGCGCGCGGCGCGGGTTCCCGAAACTCCCGTCGACCCCGACGACTGCGGGCGGTTCGACGGTGACAACCTCCTGTTTTCCGACGCCGAGTTTCCGCTGGAGGGGCAACCCCGGCCCGTCGACGTCGGCCGCGACGGCGTCGGCACCGATGGCGGTCACCCGCGAGACGGCCGGCCAGCCGAGCACCTCGGCCGCCATCCCCGTCACCTCCGGTCCCATCATCGGCGAGGACTGGCCGACGAACAGCGCGTCGGCCCGCTCTCGTCCTGCGGTCCGGGCGAGCACCCGTGCGTACTTCTCACCGATGGCCTCCTCTATCGGGTCGTAGACGACCTGCACGCCCTCGTCAGCGCCCATCCGGAGTCCCGCCCGGACGGCGTCGCGTGCACTGTCGCCGTCGATACCGGCGACGACCACCTCGTCGGCCGTCTGCAGGGCCGCCTCGATTGCGACCCTGTCGGGGAGGTTGGCGTGCCACCGGTAGGACTCGATGCCCTCGTCCGCTGGGTCTACCCGGTGTGGCGAGGACCGCACGCCGACGAGCGCCCTCATCGTGCCGTGTATCCTCCGTCGACCGGGATGACGGCCCCGTTCACGTACCGGGCGTGCTTGGAGGCCAGGAACGCGATGACGTTCGCTATCTCCGCCGGCTGGCCGAGTTCGAGCGGCGTTTCGGCGATCATCTCCTGTATCCGCTCGTCCTCCTCGGCGGCCTCTTCCAGCATCGGCGTCTCGACTACGCCCGGACAGACGACGTTCGCCCGGACGTCGGGCGCGAACTCGATGGCCAGCGAGCGCGTCAGGGAGACGAGCGCGCCCTTCGTGGACGTGTAGATGTCCATCCCCGGTTCGGCGACGAGCGCCGCTATCGAGGCGTTGTTGACGACGGTGCCGGTCCCGTCGCCGGTCTCCTGCATCGCGGGGATGGCGTGTTTGCAGACGTACGCCGGCCCCCGGAGGTTGACGCCCGCGAGGAACTCGAACCCCTCGTCGGTGAACTCAGTGACCGGCCCGTCGGCCTCCGGGGAAGCGACGGCCGCGTTGTTGACGACGCTGTCTAGCCCGCCGAACGCCTCCGTCGCGGCGTCGACGGCCGCCTCCACGTCGTCCTCCTCGCTGACGTCCATCTCGACGAACGTCGCCGTTCCGTCGGCGGAATCCGACACCTTGGTGGCGACCTCCTCGCCGGCCTCGGGGTCCATGTCGGCGACGACCACGTTGGCCCCCTGGCTGGCGAACTCCTCGACGGTCGCCAGCCCG
>PXQO01000066.1:0-5414 GCA_003021285.1 Halobacteriales archaeon QH_2_65_14
ACGTCCGACAGGCCCAGGAGAAGATCGAACTCGACCGCGTCGTCGAGGTCGTCCGGACGCTCCCACAACAGTCAAAGCTCGTGCTTTTCGCTATCATCCTGCTCGAAAAACAGGGCGTCCACAACATCAACACCGGCGAGGTGTACAACATCTACAAGCGCCTCTGTGACGAGATCGACGCCGACGTACTCACCCAGCGACGCGTCACCGACCTCATCAGCGAACTCGACATGCTCGGCATCGTCAACGCCGTCGTCGTCTCCAAGGGACGGTACGGCCGCACCAAGGAGATCAGCCTCTCGGTCCCACTCGAAGAGACCGAGGCCGTCCTCCTCTCGGACTCCCGCCTGGGCGACATCGAGGACGTCCAGCCGTTCGTTCAGGCGCGGTTCGACAACTGATGAACAAGTTTTCGAGGAACGGTGCCCGCAACGCGGCAAGCCGCGTGAGAACACCCGACAAAAAAGGTTAGTTGTTAATCCGAAGGCGGAACCAGCCGAGCCGCGGGATTCGCACTTCGGCGGTCCCGATGACCCACTCGGGTTTGACGGGTCTGTTGGCCTGGGTGGGCGAGGCCTGGTCGTACTCGTGGTTGTTGTCACCTTTCGTGATGAACCCGGCGTTGGGTGCCGGACACGCCTGCACCTGGCTACAGTCGTTCGGGCCGCGAATGTACTCGTCGTTTGCTTTTCCGACCCAGTTTTCGCCCTCCTCGACCCAGAACATCGCCCGGTGGATTATCGGCGTGTCTCCCTCGTCGCCGTCGGGTTCGAAGATGATGACGTCGCCGCTGTTGCCGTACTGCTCGTAGCCGGTTTCCTCGCCGGTCTGTGCGGTGACCACGCCGGTATCGCCGTGGGCGTCCGCGGGCTGGAACCGGTCGGATTCCATCACGAACACGAGGTCGTTCACCTGCATGTTCGGGTCCATGCTCTCGCTCTCGATGGCGACCATCGGCGGCCAGACGCCGCTGATCGCGAACAGATACATCCCGACGAGGAGCACTGCCACGATGCTCGTCAGAACGTCCCGCGCGAACAGGCCCCAGCTATCCTCGTTTTCCTCCTGTTGTGGTTCCTCCCAGTACTCCCGTCTCTCCTCTACGTCCTGCTGTCGTACTCCTGGTTCACTCTCTGACGCGTGGGAGCGCGTTCCGGACGCTCCGGGTCCCGTTCCGGTCCCGTCCGGTTGGGGTCCGGTCGACGGGTCTTGTCCTGCACTCGTCCGTTCCTCCGGTTGGTCCGCGGAGTGACGGTCTGTCGGGAACCGCTCCGGACCCGAACCGTCGCTGTCGGACTCCCCGACCGACGGCTCGTCTCCCACGTCGGTGCCGTCGTCACCGGACCCTGTCATCCCTCTATGCTTTCACGCTCGGGCGTTTGAATGTTCTGGAGTCCCGTTCCACTGTGGTCTGTCGCCGATTCTCCAAGAAATCCCTCTCCCCGGCACTGACTGACACCGCGAACGGTCATCACCGGAAGCGAGCAGGTTCGGACCATCAGCTATCCGCATACAGTATCTCGCTTGCCGAACCACGTCAGTCGCTCGTAGCTTGCCACTGTTTACAGCGATTCGCTCCTCGTTCGCTATCCTTTTGCATTCGTCTTCCTATCTAGGAGTGTGCCGCGTGAAACGCCCGTTCGCATCGTCCGTAAACTCGCCGACCGGGGATACAACCCAGAGCGCGAAGCGGTGACGCTTCTCGCCGGCGCACCGGACCCACAAACGGCGATAGACCGTGCAGTCGAAGTCGCCCCCGACGACGCGGTCGTCATCTCCGAATCTCACGTCCGCGAAGCGCTCGATTCGTCGTCCCAGAGCGCCAGTGCCCACCGTTCGGCCACACCGACCGAGAGCGGGTCTCGCTCCGAAACGACGGCCGAGACCGACCCCTCTGTTTCAACTGGAAACGGGACGGCGAAATCACGCGATGATGGCGGCTCAGTTCCAGTTGAAACGAAGGGGTCTCGGTCCGGCAGTCCGGTCGACAGGTCGGCCGGCAGTTCGACCGGGAGCGGACCTGACAGTTCGGCGGCGAGCAGGACGGAGGAATTGACTGGGAGTACGGCCGGTAGTTCGGTCGTGGGTGCAGGCGGGGAGAGCGGCGGCCGGTCGGCGGTTGCGCCGGAGATACGGGGGGACGTCCAGAGCACGGGAACAGGCGAGTACGAGGATTTCGTGGCCGTGTTCCGGGACCGGTACGAGACACTCGCCGCGCAACTCCGCGGGCGGGTCAACCATCGACCGACCGACGCCGTGGCGGAGATGTCGGGTGGAAGCGAGGCGGCTATCATCGGGATGGTCTCGGACATCCGGTCGACCCGACGAGGTGCGCGCGCTCCTCCACGACGAGGTCATCGCCGTCGAGGGGAACCTCGCGGACGATTCCGGCATCCTGTTCGTCGACTCGCTGCACTTCCCGGACGTTCCGCGGACGTACTCGCCGTCGACGGCCGACCGACATGTCGAGGCCGCGCTCATCTCGGACGTCCACGTCGGCAGCGAGGAGTTCCGCGAGGACGCCTGGCAGCGGTTCGCCGACTGGCTCCACACCGAACAGGCGGAGTCCGTCGAGTACCTCCTCGTCGCCGGCGACATGGTCGAGGGGGTCGGCGTCTATCCCGGCCAGGACGAGGAACTCGACATCGTCGACATCTACGACCAGTACGAGACGTTCAGCGAGCACCTCAAGGACGTCCCCGGGGACATGGAGATTGTCATGATCCCCGGCAACCACGACGCGGTCCGGCTCGCGGAGCCCCAGCCCGCCTTCGACGAGGAGTTGCCGGAGATCATGTCTGCCCACGACGCGAGCATTTCGGGCAACCCGTCGACCGTCACCGTCGAGGGGGTCTCGGTGCTGATGTACCACGGCGTGTCGCTCGACGAACTCATCGCCGAACTGCCCGACGAGCGGGCGAGCTACGAGAAACCCCACCGGGCGATGGCTCAGCTACTGCGGAAGCGCCACGTCGCTCCCCAGTACGGCGGCATGACCCGCATCGCTCCCGAGGAAAAGGACCACCTCGTCATCGATGAGGTGCCCGACCTCTTTCACACCGGCCACGTCCACAAACTCGGCTACGGTACCTACCACAACGTGCTCACCATCAACTCCAGTTGCTGGCAGGACCAGACCGACTTCCAGAAAAGCGTCAACCTCGACCCCGACGTGGGATACGCCCCTATCGTCGACCTCGAAACGCTCGACCTGACTGTCCGACAGTTCGTGTGAGATGCCGGGACGGTCGAGGTAATGAACTGCCAACGGAGAATCTCAGGGAATCCGGTCGGCGCTCGAACGCAGGTCGTCGATGTCTGTCCACGGGAAACACCGGTCGTGCAACTCGAACAGGCGGAATTCGTTCAGGTGAACCCAGCTGTACGTCGTCGCGTCGGGGCCTGCTTCCTCGCGCTCTTCGATCCGTTCCCGGACGTCGTCGAGTGACACGTCTACGTCGTTTGCCCGGGCGTTCTCGACGAGCCGTTCGAGTTCCGCCTCGACCTGCTCGTCGTCGAGGTCTGGATTCCCGGCAAGCCGTACTGCAGCCGCATACACCGCTTCCTCATGCTCCAGCCGTCGATCCGTCATCCAGGCGTAATCGCGCGGCAGGACGTACGAGTCTTCGAAGAACGGCATCTCACTGATTTTCCCGAGTTCGGTTACCTCCCCGCCGGCGTCCTGCTCGTAGACGGCCACAATCATGTCCGCGTACGACGCGACGATGTAAAACCGGAGCCTGAACGTCGGCAGTCTGTCGACGTCGATGTCCCGAAGGTCACCCAGAACGAAGGCGTAGGTACCGAACCGCCTGTTCAACTCCGTTTCGGTCACCCGGAGCCGGCGAACATACGGTGACCGGAAGCTCCCGACAACGAGATACGACGTTTCCGGGGTCTGCAGGTGAGGAACCTCCTCGCTTGCGAACCGCAGTATCTCCGCCGTTTCTTCGGGAGCGAGTTCGAGCCCGTGGAGCGCCTCGTCGACTCGATGTTTGATCTCGGCCGCGTTCGGCGGGGGTGCTGGTGACATTGCTCCAACGTACTCGGAATCGGTATAAATCGGTTTCGACCAGATTGGTTAATATGTCTTCCAACCAAATCGGTTCACCCAAACTATTAACCGCATACCGCGACAACTACACACCATGAGCGATACAACGAAGGGGAAGCCGGGAAATCCCTTCGAGGAACAACGGGAGATGTACGAACTGCTCTCCCAGGAGACCCGGCATCTCGTCCTCCAGTACGTTCTCGGCCACCCCAAGCACCTGCCGTCGCTCGACGAGTTAGCCTACCTGATGCCGAAAAACAAGGCGGCAATCCGTGACCAGGTACAGCGGCTTCGGGAGGAAGGCATCCTGGAACGGTACGAGTATCCGCCGAATGAGGGTTCGCGCGACCTCCCGTCCCAGTTCTACGGACTCACGGAGCACGGCGTGGAGGCTCTCGACGAGTACAACTACCTGCGCGGATTGCCAGTGGCGAGGGCGCTGTACGACAGTACGCGCCTCTCCGAGAAAGCATCGCGCCACCGGAACGCCCCCCGGCCGGCGCTCCCGGAGGCGGTCGACCGTGCACTCCGGATAGATCGCGAGGACGAACCGAGCGACTTCGCTCGCCTGGCGGAGTACGTCCGGGAGCACAAGGGGAACACGCACAGCGTCGACGATCAGATTACCGTCGCGGGAGCGTTCGTCAGGAACGACGTCGATCCGGACCACGACGGCCTCAAACGGACAGCTATTGCCGACCAGTTCGACCTCGACCTCCAGTACGAGCTACGGACAGTGCTGTCACATCTCGTCGAAATCGACGTTCTGGAACGGGTCGAGCCGTCGGGTCCGGACGTCTTCGCCATCAGCGAGCGCATCGACGAGATTGTCAACGGCCGCGTCGAGGCGGAAGCGCGACAGAACATCGACGCGCTCGTCGAACACGTCGACGACGAGTTGCAGACGGTCCAGTTGGCAGAAGACGCCGCCGAATGGTCCGATGAGGGAGTTCAGACGACGACCCCCTCCGTTGCTCTCGCCGACGGAGCCGGACGAACGATACGGAGTATTCTCGCACGGGAATTCGACGTTCCGCCCGAACGCGTCGTTGATTACCTCCGTTCGGGCGACCCGGTCGACCGACTCAATACCGCTATTGACGCCATCGAATCGTCACACGAGGTGACGGCCTCCGAAGAGTACGGTCGAATCGTCTTCGTCTCGCCCGCGTACCGGTACCGGCTCAGCGAGACCGCCCTCGAAGTGGTCTAGATGTCTCGGCAGTATGCGAACGCTCCCATTCTCCGAGATAGTGTTCAAATAAGCAATGTTGGAGTCGGGAACAGCATGAAAGCCCCGAGGCGCTCGCAGGCTGTGACTCGCTGCGCTCCTCGTTGCACTGCGGTGCTTACTTCGTCT
>PXQO01000066.1:5427-8702 GCA_003021285.1 Halobacteriales archaeon QH_2_65_14
CAGGCCGAGGACCGCAACGAGTCGCGGGAGTTCAGCAAGCCGGGGCTTTCATGCTGGTCGCAGTTCTCTTTGAGAATCTCTTCTCTGAACAGTTCCGTCCCCGAAGTAGACACCGTTTTGAGCGTCGAGCGGTTACCGTCCACCCATGCAGGACCCGGCCCAGCTGGACGTGACCATCGTCGACGGCTACGTCGACGAGCCGGCCCACTTCGGCGTCCCGCCGTACATCTCCACGTACCCCCGGTACGTCGCGGGTGCGCTGGTCGACGCGGGCGTCCCCCAGGGGTCTATCGCGTACCACACTATCGACGCACTCCGCGAGGAACGCGAGCGCTGGAGTGACGTCCAGGACGCGGACCTGGTGGTGTACGTCGGCGGCACGCCCGCCGAACCCGACGAGGTCCGCCGCATCGCCTGGACCGCCGACGGCACGACGCTGATGGGCGGTCCGGTCCGGTTCGGGGTCGGCGAGGAGAACGCCGGCGCACAGGAGACCGAGCGCGACGACCTCGACTACGACTTCGTCGCGAAAGGCGACGTCGAGGCCGCCGCCTACGACCTGGTCCACGGCGGCATGGAGGGCTTCGGCGACCGGATGCGCGACAACGACGAGATCACGCGCTGGGCACGGAAGGGCGCGTTTGTCGTCGAACACCACCCCAACCACCCCGAGTACCTCATCGCCGAGATGGAGACCTCCCGGGGCTGTCCGTACCGGTGTTCGTTCTGTACGGAACCGCTCTACGGCGCGGACCCTTCGTTCCGCACTCCGGACTCGGTCGTCGGAGAGGTCGGGGCGCTCGCCGACCACGGCCTCCGGCACTTCCGCCTCGGCCGCCAGGCCGACATCCTCGCCTACGGCGGCGACGGCGAGGCTCCGAATCCCGACGCGCTCCGCGAACTCTACGGGGGCATCCGCGAAGTGGTTCCCGACCTCGGGACGCTCCACCTCGACAACATGAACCCCATCACCATCGTCAGGTGGCCCGAGAAGTCCCGCGAGGGCATCCACATTATCGCCGAGCACAACACGCCCGGCGACACCGCCGCGTTCGGCCTCGAATCCGCGGACCCGGTGGTCCAGGAGCAGAACAACCTCAACGTCACCGCCGAGGAGTGTTTCCGGGCAGTGAAAATTGTCAACGAGGTGGGCGGCTTTCGGCCGGGAAACCCGAGTGACGCGAGGGCCTCCGAATGCGCGAACGGCGGTAGCCGTAAGCCCGATGGTAATCGGGAGATGGCCCCCAATTTCGGGACGAACGCGGCCCGTCGTCTCCCGAAACTCCTGCCGGGTATCAACCTCGTCCACGGATTACAGGGCGAGCGCCGGGAGACGTTCGAGCACAACAAGCGTTTCCTCCAGCGGGTCTACGACGAGGGGCTGATGGTGCGGCGTATCAACATCAGGCAGGTGATGGCGTTCGACGGGACCGACATGTCAGACACCGGCACGGAGATCGCTCACGACCACAAGAAACTGTTCAAGCAGTACAAACAGGAGGTCCGCGAGGAGATAGACAACCCGATGCTCCAGCGGGTCGCGCCCCCCGGCACAGTGTTGGAGGACGTCCACCTGGAGTACCACCAGGACGGCAGGACGTTCGGCCGCCAGCTCGGCACCTATCCGCTGCTGGTCGCGGTGCCGGGCGAGCGCCCGCTCGGCGATGTCATCGACGTGGCGGTCACCGACCACGGCTACCGCTCGGTGACCGGCGTCCCCTACCCGCTGGACGTCAACAGCGCGTCGATGGACGAACTCACGGCCATCCCTGGCGTCGGCCGCGGGCGCGCCGGCGACATCGTCGTCGACCGTCCCCACGAGCGCGTCCCCGACGTCGAGAACCTCGCGCGGTTCGTGACTGTCACGAAGTCGGAAGGGGCGGACTGATTCACTCCAGTCGATCAGCGCCCCCTGCTACTATCGTCCTCGACGTAGAATCATCAATCGAATCCGCTCACGAGCGTCACAATCCACTGGGCAGGGTCGCCGCGGTGGCGGACGTCGATCCGTTCGACCCACTTGACCCACTGGAAGCCACGCCGACCCGGGACGACCAGGCGGAGCGGCGCGCCGTGGCCGTGGCTGAGGCGTTCGCCGCCGACGTGGGTCGCCAGCAACGCTTCGCGTGCTTCCTCGATTGGCAGGCTCCACCGGTAGCCCGTCACCGAGACGAACCGGACGTACGCCGCGTCCTCTGTCGCGCCGGCGGCGTCGAGTACCTCCCCGACGCGAACGCCGCCCCACTCCTGGACCGTGTACCACCCGCCGGTGCAGTCCAGCAGTGCCTCCTCCTCCGTTTCGGGCGCGAACTCGTCGTAGTCGAGGTTCAACTGGTCGCTGACCGCGCCGCGGACGGTCAACGACCACTCCCCGGTATCGACCGGGTCGGGGTCGTCGGCGACCCACGACATGGCGGGGAAGGCGTCGTTTCCCTCCCCGCTCCGTCGCTGTGAGCCGGTGAGCCGCCGGTTCGTGCCGTGGGTATCGAGCGTCCGGTTGAGCAGTTCCTGTCCGCGGTAGGCGACCGCCCCGGCGACGAGCATCACGGAGTACTGCATCGTGGTGCGCCGGCGGTCGAAGTCGGTGCGACGCGGCGGCCGGAACCGGGTCCGGAGGTGGAACAACACCAGCGGGACGAGCAAGAGGCCAAAGCCCACGTGGATACTCAGAAACGACACGTACGGGACGTCGGGTTCGAAGCCGAACACCCAGGTGACGCCGGTGGTGATCGCCCCCGCGGCGACGACGAGCGTCAGCACCGAGAGGAGCGTCGTGGGCCGCCACTGCCGGGCGTCGGTCAGCCGGCGTCGCACCCGGGCGAGTTTGAACCCCAGCAAGAGGATGATAGTGAGACCGACGATGCGGTGTGCCCAGAACAGCGGGACCCACGCCGGCGTGGTGCCGAGAAAGGAGAGCAGGCCGGAAGCGGCCTCGAACGTGACCGCGGCGAACAGCGACCAGTCGACGAGGCGCGGCGGCGGCTGGAGTTTCGCCAGCCACCGCCCGACTTCCGGTTGCCGTCCCGGCATACCTGTTTCCGTAGGGTCACCACAAGCATAATGCTTTGGCGCTCGTGCATTGGCGCGTGAGCGGCGCTGTTCCACCGATGGCGATTCCGGCGGCCGCCTTCGTCGCCGGGGGACTTCACTCCTGGGGGTTGGGATGGTCGGCTTGGACAGGGCCGGTGTGGGGCGTGGCTCCTCGGTAGTGGAGTGGAAATGAGACCGGATAGTCGCCGTCGCTGGCGGCGCGTTCGCCGTCCCGTCGCTTGTCG
>PXQO01000067.1:0-8465 GCA_003021285.1 Halobacteriales archaeon QH_2_65_14
GCAAACGAGTAGCGCACCTCGCCGCCGTCGTGGGCCCCTATCAGTCCGCCAGCGTCACCGGAATCGGCACTCACGTCGCCCGTTGCGTACGAGAACCGGACTTCGGTCGGGTCGTCGGTTTCCCCGACCAGGCCACCGGCATAGGAATCTCCAGCACTGACGTCGCCCGTTGCGTGGCTGGCGATGATCTCGGTATACTCACCAACTTCGCCCGCGAGGCCGCCGGCATAGTAGTCCGTCGCAACGACGTTGCCCGTCGCGTAACTGTTGAGGATAGTGCTAGCGCCATCTCCGAGGCTGCCAACGAGACCGCCGCTCTTGTCGCTGTCGCTACCGACGCCCTCGACGTCACCGGTCGCATACGAGTTACGGACCTCGACGTCGTTTCCCTCACCGACCAGTCCACCGAGTTCGTCAGCAGTGCCGGTGACGTTGCCCGTCGCGTGCGAGTCGACGATTGACCCGGAGTCGATGTCACCAACAAGACCGGCGACATCGTTGTCACCGCTCACCTCGACTGTGGCAGACGAGTTGCTGACAGTCGCGCCGGGACTGGACCCGACGAGTCCCCCAATGTCGTCGTTACTGCCACCGTCGACGGCACCTCTTGCGTGGGCGTCCTCGACGACCCCGCCAAGGTCACCGACGAGCGACCCTGTCGAACCCCCGCCGGTTACGTCGACGCTGTCGAGGGTGATGTTGCGCACAGTTCCGGCGCTACCGACGCCGCCGAACAGCCCGACGTCGCCGGTGCTAGACCGGTTAATCGTCAGCCCGGTCACCGTGTGGCCTGCCCCGTCGAGTGTCCCGGTGAACTGCACCGAGGCGTTGCCGACGGGGTCGAAGCCAGCCTGGCCGTTCCAGACGAACGTCCCGGACGCGTCGACGTTCGAGACGAGTTCGTAGTGGCTGTCCAGCCCCTGGTCCTCGATACACTGGAGTTGCTCGACGGTGTCGATTTCGTAGGGGTCGTCTGACGTACCACTTCCCGGGTAACCGACGTTGCCACACTCCGGCGCTTCCGAGTCGGTCACCAGTACGTCGCGGCTCTCGGAGTCGTTATCGCTGGCGACAGCCGCCGTCACTTCCGGTTTGTCGGCGTCGCTCGCGACGTAGGTGAAGTTCACTGTCGTCTCGGCGGCCGAATCGAGCGAGACCGTGCGACTCGATTCGAGCGACCCGTTCACGGTGAACTCGACCGTCTGGTCTCCCGACGCGTACCCCAGGTTCCGGATGGTCGCGTTGACCACGAGGGTCTCGCCCGGACGGACGAAATCTGAGGTGTCGGTAATCGTCACGTCGAAGTCCGCCGTCTCCGAGACAGTTTGTCGACCGGGTTCCGGGTCCTCAGTGTTGTTGCGCAGGAACGGATACGAAACTTCCTTCTCGTTGTTGCCGACGCTCTGGTCGACGACGTCCCAGACGGACCCGAAGTCGAACCCATCCATGGCGTTGGTGGCACCATCACCCGTCATCTCGACGGTCAACAGCCCGGTTCCGCCGCTGGATGCATCCTGCCCGGTCGTCTGGGTGTCCCAGTAGGAGTTGGTTACCGTTCCGTAGTTGTTGCTTCCGATCAGTCCACCGACCGTGGAGGAACTGGTGACGACGGCTCTCTCGTCGGGGCCGACAGTCGACTCCGCGGTCTCTTCTTCCTGGTCCTCGGCGTCGTCGTCGGTCGTCCCGGTCGCTTCCGGTGGGCCGCCCGCGTTTTTGGCATGCTCGGGCGGACCCCGCCTCGGTCCGTCTCTGTCGTCATCGTCGTCCTGGTCGTCGTCCTCGCGTTCGTCGTCATCGTCGCGTTCGTCGTCTTCGGCTTCGACGGTCCCGGCGTTGGCGGCGTCGCTCGACTCGTCTTCGCGTTCGTCGTCGTCGTCGAGGACAGTGAGGGGTTCGCCACCAGTGCTGGAACTCCCGGTGACGGTGCCGGTGGCGTAGCTCCGCTTGACCACCCCACCGTTGTCACCGATGAGACCACCCACTTCGGTGTCCGATGGGGCGTACACGTCCCCGGTCGCGTACGAGTCTTTCACGACGCCGTCAGTTCGCTGGTCGCCGATGAGTCCCCCGTGATCGCTTTTACCGCCGGTCGCGGTCACGGTCCCGGTGGCATACGAGAACGACACGACACCGTTGCTGGCGCCGATGAGTCCGCCGATGTCGGAGTCGTCGCCCGTGACGTTCCCCGTCGCACTCGACCGAGTTACGTCACCGTTGTTGTACCCGACGAGGCCACCGACGTTGTTGCCGGTACCGCTAACGTCGCCGCTCGCGCTCCCGTTGGTGACCTGACCACTGTTGAATCCGACCAGCCCACCGATGTAGCCGTCGGTATCGGTGGCGTTGCCGGTACCGGTGGCGTTGCCGGTCGCATACGAGTCGATGACCGTCCCGCTGGACCCGAGAGAGCCGAGCAAGCCCCCGACGTCGTTGCCTCCAGTCACGTCGACCGCTGACGAAACGCCGTCGAGGGTGCTGCCGTTGCCGTACCCGACGAGTCCGCCGACGTCCTCGCTGCTGCCACCGTCGACGTCCCCGGTCGCGTGGACGTTCTCGACGGTCCCGCCAAGCTCACCGACGAGTCCACCCGTTTGAAAGCCGCCTGTGACATTCGCCGCTTCGAGGGTGACGTTACTCACCGTTCCCGACGACCCGACGACGCCGAACAGCCCGACGTCACTCTCGTCTGCCCTGTCGATTGTGAGATTCGCCACGGTGTGGCCTGCACCGTCGAAGCTCCCCGTGAACGGCGTCTCGGCGTCACCCAGCGGCGTGAATCCCGCCCCGTCGTTCCAGGTCTGGGTCCCGTTGTCCTCGTTGCCGGCCTCGATGTCATCGCCGAGTTCGTAGTTGTCCGACAGCGTCGTTACCGTCGCCGGGTCGCCGATACACTGGAGTTCAGTCATGTTCGTCACCACGTACGGGTTGCCGGCGGTGCCGTCACCGTCGTAGGCCGCCTTCGAACAGTCGGGTGCGACCTGTACCTCGATGGTCTGCTGGGCGACCGTCACCGTCGACGGATCGACCAACCGGACCTCCAGCGTCGCGTCCTCCGCACTGATGTTGTCGTTGATTAGCTGTACTGTGGTGTTCCCACCCCTGGACAGAGAGAACGTCGTGTTGTGTCTCGTCGAACTGTCCGTTCCCCCGTCGACGAAAATCCGGAGTTCGACCGGGCCAGTAGCGTTGTGGCCAGCGAAGGAGATACCGATGTCGGCCACGACTTCGGTCTCGTTACCATCGGGGTCGTCCAGTCCCGTCTGTATCGGCGAGTTGGTGCCAACCACGTCGACCGAATAGAGCGCCGACTGCACGGGATAGTCGTCGTTGACCGCCTGCCAGGTGTCCGGGAAGCCGAGCGCGCTCATGTTGCCGCTCGCGTTCGCGTCCTGCATCTCGGCCGTGTCGAGCCCGTTGAGGTTGGTTTCGTTCCCATCACCGGCACCCCTCGCCGTGGTTTCACCAGAGACGGGAACGTCCCAGTAGAGGTCTATCAGGTCCGTATCTGTCATATAACCCCCTATTCCCCCGGTATCGGCACCACTGACACTCGTCAGGTTCACGGCCGCAAACGACGACTCGATGACGTTGTTATCGGCGACGTTACTGTAGCCATCCCCGACGAGCCCGCCGGCGCTGTATTTGGCGTCTTCAATCGTCCCGAGCGCGAACGAGTTGGTGATGGAGCTCGGGCCCTCCTTGTCGGCACCGAGCACCCCGACCAGTCCCCCAGCATCGGAAGCTTGCTCGACGGTACCGGAATCTGTCGTCGATTGTATTCTGACGTCTGCCCACGACCCCGAGATTTCGGCCCAGGAACTTGGGTTGCGTGTAGTCGGCTGAACGGTAAGTCCCAGTAGCCCACCAACGTTGGACGATTCACCGTACAGGTCGCCCGTCACGTAAACGTTCGAGAGTGTAATCGGACCAGACTGGTCCGGTTCGAACCGGCTGTGTGCACCGACGAGTATCCCCACCCCGAGTGCACCCGTCGTCTGTCGGGTGACACTCACATCGGCGTTGACGACACCGACGTTTTCGATGAGCACGTTTCCTTCTGTTCGACCGAATAGCCCGTATCCCCCGCCGTTGACGCTTTCGACGTCGATATAGAGCCCACTGATCTCGTATCCCTGCCCGTCGAAGTTCCCGGTAAACGGGGTCGTGGAGTCGCCAATCGGATCGAAGCCCGTCCCACCGTTCCACTGGTCGGTCCCCGACGCGTCGATGTCCGAGACGAGCACGTAGTGGGCGCTCCGGTCCTGGTCGTTGATACACTGCAACTGGTCGACGTTCCCGACCTGGTAGGGGTTCGAACTGGTGCCGTCGCCCTCGTAGGCGATTGTCGAACAGTCTGGCGCAGACGTCGTGTTGGCCGCGACTGTCCCCGTCATCACCCCGACTCCTACAATCGAGAGTGCGAGCACCGCCACCACGAGCGCGACTGTCCCGCGCCCGACTGGCCGGGTGCTCAGCTGTCATTGTAAATGGCAGCGAAGCCAGTACAATAAAACAAATACCACCATAGCGAAAATCAGGTGGCAGTATACCCGATTCGAATCTCAGTCGGTCCGCAACACGCCACTGCCCAGTTCGAACCCGCGGGAGGGAAGCGACGGGATCACGTCGAACGTCGTCACCGACGCAGCGCCCGCGGCACAGCCGAACCGCGCCGCCCGCTCGGCTGTCGCTCCCTCGGCGAGTGCCACGGCGAACGCGCCGTTGAAGGCGTCACCCGCACCGGTCGTATCGACCACGTCGACGTCCGGTGCGGGAACACGGACGCGCTCGGTACCGTCGTCGACGAGTGCGCCGTCGCCGCCGAGCGTCAGGACGACCGTCCCGACGCCGAGGTCGCGCAGTTCGGTGCTCACGGTCTCGGGATCGACGTCGTCGTCCGGCGGCCTGCCGGCCAGCGCTCTGGCCTCGGTTTCGTTGGGCGTCAGAAAGTCCACGTGCCGGAGGATCGACGTGGGGAGGTCCCGCGCCGGGGCGGGGTTGAGCACCACGTCGAGGCCGCGGTCCGCGGCGACCTCGACGGCGGCCGCGACGGCTTCGTCGGGCGTTTCGAGCTGTGTGAGCAGGACGTCACACCCCCCGATTGCGTCGGCCGCCACCTCGACGCGCTCGCGGTCGAGTTCCGCGTTCGCGCCCGGGACGACGACGATCTCGTTCTCGCCGTCCTCCTCGACGAACACCGGCGGCGACGGCCTGGTTCGACCCCTTTCCGCCGGGCACTTCCTCGTAGTTGGTGGCGGTCACCGTCTCGCCGGGGACCGGCAGGTGGGGCACCGAAGCGACGTAGCCCGCATTGTAACTGCCCACGACGGCAACTCTCCGGGCGTTTCTCTCATCATCCCTGCTTCCGCCGCCGTCAGTACTCGCCATCGCTCTCCCCTCCTTCGATGATTGCGACGCCGCTGGAGGAGCCAAGGAGGTCCGCGCCGGCCTCGAGGAGTTTCTCGGCGTCCTCCGCCGTTCGAATGCCGCCGCTGGCTTTCACCTTCACGTCGGCGGGAGCGTTCTCGCGGAGGAACCGGACGCGTTCGACGGTCGCCTTGCCGCCCTCGCCCCAGCCGCTGGAGGTCTTGACGTAGTCGAAGCCGGCCTCGACGGCGAGCGAGAGGATGCGCTCGGCCTCGTCGTCGTCGAGCGCACCGAGTTCGAGCATGGCCTTGCAGACGGCGTCGCCGCTGGCCTCGACGAGGAGTTCCATCTCCGCGGCGAGTGCCTCGTCCATCCCCGACTTCAGGAAGCCGATGTTGGGCATCACGTCGACCTCCTCGGCACCGGTGGCGACGGCATCTCTGACTGCGCTGGCTTTGGCGATGCGGCCGTCCCCGCCCATCGGGAAGCCGGCCGCAGAGCAGACGGAGACATCGGTCCCGGCCAGTTCCTCGCGGGCCAGCGGGACCCAGCACGGCAGGACCATCGCGCCGTCGAAACCGTACCCGCGACATTCAGCGCAGAGTTCGACGATGCGTGCGCGGTCGGCCGTCGGGCCCACTTCGGTGTGTTGGATCGTGCTTGCGATCTCCTCGAATGTTGTGTCCATGCTCCTCCCCTTGCCCGGCAGGGAGTAAAACCCTGCCCTGTCCCGTGTCTCGGGAAACCCGCACAGTCAGCCGACGGGGCTCAAAACACCTAAGCGTCCGGCAGCGCAGTGAGGCTGGTATGGACGCGCAACAACTCATCATCGACACGGATACCGCGGGCGACGACACGCAGGCACTCCTCCTGGCGGCTCTGTCCGACCGCATCGACATCGAGGCAGTGACTATCTGTGCGGGGAACGTTGACTTCGACGACGAGGTCAGGAACGCGAAGTACACCCTCCAGCTCGTCGGCCACGAGGACGTCCCCGTCTACGAGGGTGCTCGCTCGCCGTTGCTGAAAGACTACGAGAAAGCGACCTACGTCCACGGGGAGGGCGGCCTCGGTGGACAGCTGGACCCCGACGTCGACGTCCCGTCAGGGGACAGGTTCGCACCCGACCGCATCGTCGAACTGGCCCGGGAGAACCCGGGCGAACTGACCCTCGTCTGTATCGCACCACTGACCAACGTCGCGCTGGCGCTCCAGCGGGAACCGGACCTGAACGAGTTGCTCGACGAGGTGTGGGTAATGGGTGGGAACGTCAACTGCCCGGGCAACGTCACGCCAGCCGCGGAGTACAACTTCTGGGTCGACCCCGACGCCGCCAAAATCGTGATGCGAACCCTCGATACAGTGCTCGTCGACTGGGGGCTGACGGTCCGCGACTCGATGTTCGGCGCGGAGACTCTCGCGGAGATAGAGGCCGCGACCGACGAGTCGGAGTACGCCGAGTTCTACGCGACGATCACCGAGACTGTCCGGGAGTTCACCCGGGAGACGCTCGGCGAGGACGCGACGTCACAGCCGGATTCGCTCGTCTCGGCGCTGCTCATCGACCCCGGCCTCGTCGAGCAGGCGGGGACGTACTTCGTCGACGTCGACGAACGGGACGGGATGACACGCGGCTACAGCATGGTCGACGAGAACGACGTCACCGACGGCGAGGCCAGTACGCGAGTCATCGAATCGGTCGACGACGAGGGGTTCCGCCGGCTCTTCCTTGACGCAGTCGTCCACGGTGACCCGGACCGGTCGCTGGACTGATAGTGGTTGTTGTGACTCTTTTCTTTGCCCTCCGAAGTTGTGGCACCCAGTTCCCCGGTTTCGATATAGCAGTATCTCATTTATTGGGAGAGCCAGACAACACGCTGGCCTTATACGCGTCGGTCGATTACGCGTCGACTGATGGTCCGGAACGTCGCGGGCGAGATCGCGGAGCTGGAGGAGGAGGATTTCTACCTGCTCTCGGGGGTCGAGCAGGGGATGCGCTTCTCGGAGTACGTCAACCGCGAGAAACTCCCGGAGTTCGCCCGCCTGACACCCGAGGAGGTCGACTACCGCCTCGACCGCTGCGAGCGCCGGGGGCTCGTCGAGCGGAAAACCATCCAGTACGAGGGGTACCGGCTCACGTTCGAGGGGTACGACGCGCTCGCGTTACACACCTTCGCCGAGCGCGAGACCATCGAGGGCGTGGGCGCACCGCTGGGCGTCGGCAAGGAGAGCGACGTCTACGAGGTCCGCTCGTACCGCCCGCACGCGCTGAAGTTCCACCGGGAGGGGTACACCGAGTTCCGCGAGGTCAACCGCGAGCGCGAGTACACGGCCGACCGCGAACACGTCTCCTGGATGTACACCGCCCGCAAGGCCGCCGAGCGCGAGAACGACGCCCTGGAGACGCTGTACCCGACCGTCTCGGTCCCCCAGCCCGTCGACCAGAACCGCCACGCCATCGTGATGGAGCGCATCGACGGCGTCGAACTCGAACGGTCCAGGCTGGACTCCCAGCAGGTCCTCCCCGTTCTGGAACTGATTCTCGACGAGATGGCGCTCGCCTACGAGGAAGGATACGTCCACGCGGACATGAGCGAGTACAACGTCTTCATCAACAGCGACGGCGTCACTGTCTTCGACTGGCCACAGGCCGTCCCGACCGACCACGAGAACAGCGACGAGTTGCTCCGTCGGGACGTCGAGAACATCGTGGGCTACTTCGAGCGCAAGTATCCCGGCCAGGCCGACGACGTCGACGTCGACGGGATTGCGGCCGCCATCCCCACGGGGGCCTTCGACGCAATCGACGAGTTCGTCGAATAGACCCCGCGGAGTATCGGCAACGAACGGCCGTCGCCGCTGGCTTCCGCACTGCCCCGCTGTGGGCCGCCTGTGGTCCGGGGCAGTATTGATAAATCGTATAGCGCGATATTAAATTGCCAACAACGGCCCCAAGCCGGTCCTAGAGTGGAGCGGCCCTGAGGTCGCTGGGTAGTGTTCAGACAAGCAATACTGGAGTTGTAAACAGCATGAAAGCCCCGAAGCGCTCGCCGGCTCCGACTCACTGCGCTCCTCGTTGCACTGCGGTGCTTGCTTCG
>PXQO01000067.1:8589-26563 GCA_003021285.1 Halobacteriales archaeon QH_2_65_14
AGCAAGCCGGGGCTTTCATGCTGGTCGCAGTTCTCTTTGAGAATCTCTTATCTGAACAGTTCCGGTCGCTGCGGGCGAACTGTTATCCATCTGCTGGCCGCAGTGGGAGTTATGTCGGAAAGTTCCGACGGGGACGTTCGCGTCTGGCTCGTCGAACGGACGTACTCCGACGACGAGCAGAACCTCATTATCCTGACCTACGCGACGCCGGACGGCAAACGATACTTCCGCAAGGAGCGCGCGCTCACGTCGTTCACCGACAACCGCGATACGACGGCCGGACTCGACGTCGACCCCGAGAACCTGGGGCGCGTCGACGACCCGGAACTCCGGGAGCGATACGCCGCCGAGGCACAGCGCACCGCCGACTCCCACGACCCCGACGACCCGATCTGACCGTCGGCTCTACCTGCCACTGAGAAACCTTCAGTCAGAACTCGCCGTCGAGAAATCGCAAGACGGTACGGCCGAACTCGCGTCGCCGTTCCTCGTAGACGGCGTGACCACCCTCGAACGCCACGACGTAGCCGTCCGGGAGGCGGCGGGCACCGTCCCGCTGGAGCCTCTCGGGAACGAGCGTCCCGTCGCTGTCGGCGACGACCAGCGCGGGAGCCTCGATATCATCGAGCACGTCCGTGCCGTCGTACGCGAGCATGGCGTCACAGGAGAGCGAGACGTCGGCAGGGACCAGCGGACGTGGCAACCACCGCGAGGCCAGCCGGTACAGCCAGGGGACCGTCTGCGCCCGGGTCCCGGAGTAGACTGTCCTTGCGTAGTCGACGTGGAGGGCCGTCCACCGGTCGCCGTCAGCGAGCCGTCGCCATCGACGAACCGTGTGACGGCCGTGTTCTCCCAGGTGCGTCCCGCAGGCGACGAGCACGAGGCGGTTCACCTGCTCCGGGTGCCGGGCGGCGAGGTGGGTCGCGATCATGCCGCCGAGCGAGAGTCCGAGGACGTGTGCGCTTCCGATTGCGTCGAGGACCCGGGCGTACCTGTCCCCGAGGTCCCGCGCCGTCGTTCCGGGTGACAGCCCCGGCGGCCGGGAGACCACCCAGACGTCGTACTCGCGGAACGCGCGAAAGTAGTACCTCGCAAGCAGTTCCGCCGTGAGACGGGAGGGCGTGTTCCAGCCGAGCGGGTCCATCACGCCGGGAACGATGACGAGTCGCTCGGAGCCAGCGCCGAACCGATGACAGGGGTGTCCGACCGGACCGGTCCCGTACTCGACCATGTCGGTCGTTTCGGGTCCGGACACCTAACTGTTGGCCGGGTGGAAACAGCAATCGTAACTCCCCGGGAACCCCTCCCCCTTCGATTCCTCGCGCTAGATGCCGATGTGCTTGTTCTTCCACTCCTGTGGGAGTGTTGCCCTGCCACGCTGGGTCACAGTGGGTTTTCTTAACTCTAACGCGAAATTGTGGGTTCTCTCGATTGCTACACTGCGCCTCGCCACGACAGCATGGGGCCGGAGGGCGAAATCGCCAACGCGTTCGACGTCGAGCGGGGCCGGGGTGATGCCACTGCCCGGACGACCTTCGTCATCGTCGACGGAGCGGTCCACACGGTCTATGAGACGTTCGACCGGACGGACACGCCCGCGAGGTCATGATGGACCTGCTGGAGACCGACCTGGTGACGCTCGACTCAAGAGTGGTGAACGGTGGCTCGGGAAGCAGTTCTCATCAGGAAGGGCTCAGTGGGGGTAACGTTTCGTCATCGCCACCGTTCTCAACTGGCCGGTCGGGATACAAAAGCGTGCCGTCACGACCGCCGTGGAGTCACTCCTCGTCCGTTTCAGCCCCGAAACAGGGATAATTTCGCGCCGGGCGGAAACGAGTCACAACAACCACTATCAGTATCTTCTGTGGCACAGAAACGGGAGTGAAACTCCTTTGACGGTGTAGGCGGTACACGGAGGTATGGGCTAC
The DNA here is from genome assembly GCA_003021285.1 of Halobacteriales archaeon QH_2_65_14. GTDB lineage: Archaea > Halobacteriota > Halobacteria > Halobacteriales > Haloarculaceae > Halovenus. Next base: position 10,518 of record PXQO01000067.1, read on the forward strand.
ACCTGTCCCGTCTGTTCGGACCCGCAGGCCGACGGCGTGCATCTCGCCAACCACCTCGCGTTCACGGCGATGGTCCGCGGCGGCGACCACGAGTCGTGGCTGGACGAGCACGTCCCCGACTGGGCGTCGATGGACGACGAGGGACTCGCAACCGAGGTGACGGAACTCGCCGAGGGGACCGAGTACCCGCAGGTGTTCGAGGACACGACCGGCGAACACGACCACGGGCACGGACCGGGAGAGAGCAGGACGCAGGGGATGCCCCGGACGGCCGAACTCCCGGACGAGGACGCGATGGCCGGGGAAACGGCGGAAGTGCTGGAACGAGCGCGGGAGTTGACGAGGGAACGACGCCAGAAAACCGACGAAAAGTGAGAGTGAGTCGGTACCGCCCTGCGTTCGGGCGGATGGGTAAACCGATGAGACAGCCGAATCAGCGGGCGTCGACGTCACGACCGTCTCGACGAAGGGAAAACGAGTTGTATCCTGCCGCCGAAGGATGGGAGAGAATGGACACCGAGGGACTGTTCGTACCGGAGACGCGCGAGGAGGCACGGGAACAGTTCGAGATGCTCGCCCCGGCGGCCGGCGAGGTCGTCAGAGCCGTCGCCAAGGAGATCGGGTTCGACAACGAGGAGTACACCGAGCGGGTCACGGGGGAGGCCGTCGAGACCGCCCGCGAAGCGCTCTATGCGTCACTGCTCGAAGTCAAGGTCGGAACGCGCCAGGAGTACGAAACCTGGTGTGCCGACCACCAGTGCGATACCATCGAAATCGGCAGCGAGAACGTCGACAACGTCGTCTGGCACGCCGCGCCCTTCGCGGAGACGGCCGTCGCCGCCACGTTCGAGAACGAGCGCGCCGCCGCCGTCGCCACCCTCCGCCGGCAGGCCTTCGGCCGCATCTACAGGGACATCGTCCGATAGAGAGTCGACAGTGACAGACCACAACAGCGGGGACGAGTCAGCGTCCGACGCGAGCCACAGTGACGAATCCACTGCCGGGGGAAGCGGCGGGGACGAGTCGACCACAGAGAGGACCGGCGACGGGGTCCACGAGTGGCGGGTGCTGGACTCGGTCGTCGAGTACGAGACGGGCTGGTACGAGGGGGGCTACGACCTCGTCGAGCAACCCGACGGCTCCCGGAAGAGGTACTACTGGGCCGCCCTGCCGCCGGCGGTCGTCGTCGTCGCCGTGGCCGACGACAGCCTCGTCATGGTCGAACAGTTCCGCCCGGTAATCGGCGAACACTGCCTGGAACTCCCGGCCGGGCTCGTCGAGGACGGGGAGTCGTACACGACCGCGGGCGCGCGTGAACTCCGCGAGGAGACAGGGTTCGACCCTGCGGGCGTCTCGCTGCTGGAGGAGTTCTGGTGTTCGACGGGCGTTCTCCGGCACCGTCGCGCCGTCGTCTTCGCGGAAGGACTCGAACCCGGCCTCCCCGAACGCGATACGAACGAGTTCCTCTCTGTCAGGGCCGTCCCCGTCGAGGACGCACTCGACGTCGCCAGACGCGAACCCGCAAACGACGCCACCATCGAGGGCATCCTGCTCGCCGAGCGGGATGGCCTGCTGTAGCGTTCGACTGTCGGGAACGCCGTGCTGGGCGATGCCGTCCAGTCGTCACGCGTTTATCGGTCGCCCTCCAACAGGGGAGCATGGACGCGGAGATATCGCCAGCCGAACTGGAAACGGCGCTGGAGAACGGCGAGGGGCCGGTCGTCGTCGACATCCGGAACCCCGAGGAGTTCCGGCGGGGGCACATCCCGGACAGCATCAACGTCCCGCTCTCGCGGCTCCCCCGCGAGGTCGACCGACTGCGCGGTGCTGACCACGTCGTCACGGTCTGTCCACACGGCAAGGCCAGCGTCCGGGCGGCGCGCCTCATCACCTCCTTCGAGGGGTTCCACGGCCGCGTCGAGAGCCTCGAAAGCGGCCTGGCCGGCTGGGACGGCCCACTCGAAGCCCCGACGGGCGACGCCAAGGGACCGGCGAGCGACTCCCCGGATGCGCCCTTCTAGTCCCGTTCGACGACCTCCCGGATCACCGCGGACCGCCGCTCGCGGAGTTCGCGGATGCGTTCGAGCGCCGCCGCCAGCACCGGGAACGTCACGTCGAGGTCCGCGTAGAGATACTCCTGGAGGAGCGGCTGTTCCGGTCCGGTGTACTGCCGGTTTATCCGGTGGACGTCCCTCTGACGGTCCTCGATGAGGTGCTCGCAGTCCGTCTCGGCCTGCCGGATATCGCCGTCCGCCTCGACGAGGTCCCGGAACGACCGGCCCCGGAGGCCCGATGCTCCGGGGGCGGTGAGGGCCCCGTCGACGTCGTCGAGTCGGCGTCTCGCCTCGCGGAGGGACGTCGCTTCCATGGAGAACTCCGAGAGGAGTTGCTCGCGTTGCCGGGCGGACTCGCGGGCCTGCTGGACCAGCAGTTGCTTGACCGGGTCGGTGAATTCCCGACCGCCGATGACGACCGACGCGACGTCGGGGCCGAACTCGGCGGTGAGGTGTTCCTCGAACGTCTCGCCGTACTCCTTCTCGTAATCCGGGAGCGCCATGACCGTCTCCCGGTAGCTGTCCCGGACGCGGTCGAGTTCCTGGCCGCCCCTGCCCGCGTCCACGACGTGAATCGTGTTCGCGCCCGTCGTCGACTGGGTCGCGGTCGACAGCGACTGAACGTCGTCTGCGAACTCGTGGAACGCGTCCCGTTCCGCCCGGACCGAGTCGCGCTGGCGCGCGAGTTCGTCGAGCGTCAACCACGAGGATTTGAGCGTCACCGCCGGCAGTAGCTTCGTCGCGGTCACCGCTACCAGCAGGCTGACGAGCGAAACCACGAGAAGCTCCCCGAATCCCCGCGGGGACGGCCGATGCCTGCGAAACAAGAGTTCGCGACAGGCCGAGCGATCTCGATTCCAGTGATGTAACTGTCGGGGCCTCCCGACACGCACTCCCATGCATGAAAATTGGTGTGGGAGACATTAACACTATCGGCCGCATACGTCGGGAGTAGTCACAGGGCGACTGCGACTTGCCAGCGACACCTCTATGACTCCGGTCCCGGAAGGGCGAATATGGAGCCAAAGCGGGAGCTGACCAGCGTCGACATCGCAGCGTTCGTGGGGGAGTTTGGCGCGTACGAGGGAGCACGGCTCGACAAGGCGTACCTCTATGATGACGACCTGGTCCGGCTGAAGCTCCGCCACTACGACCGCGGCCGGGTGGAGCTACTCGTCGACGTCGGCGACACCAAACACGTCCGGGTGGCACAGCCGGATGGCGTTCCGCCCGCACCCGAGCGCCCGCCGAACTTCGCGATGATGCTTCGCAACCGAATGGAGGGGGCCGAACTCGTCGGCGTCGAGCAGTTCGAGTTCGACCGGATCGTCGAGTTCCACTTCGAGCGCGACGACGGACGAACGTCTATCGTCGCCGAACTGTTCGGCGACGGCAACCTCGCGGTGCTCGACGGGACGGGCGAGGTCATCGACTGTCTCGACACTGTCAGACTCAAGTCGCGGACCGTCGCGCCGGGAGCCACCTACGAGTATCCGGACGCCCGGTTCAACCCCCTGACGGTGGGGTTCGACGGGTTCGAGGCGCGCATGGCCGAGTCCGACACAGACGTGGTCCGAACGCTGGCGACACAGCTCAACTTCGGCGGCCTCTGGGCCGAGGAGCTGTGTACCCGTGCCGGCGTCGAGAAGACGCTCGACATCGAGGCGGCCGACCGGAGTCACTTCGAACGCCTCTATGCGGTCGTTCAGGACCTTGCCGAGCGGCTCCGGAGCGGTGACCTCGACCCGCGAGTCTACCTGGCACCCGACGAGGACGGCGAGGCGACATCCCCCGTCGACGTGACGCCGGTCCCGCTGGAGGAACACGCACACCTCGACGCCGAACTGTACGATACGTTCGTGGACGCGCTGGACGCGTATTTCACCGGTCTCGCCCGCAAAGAGGAGGAGGCGAGCGACCCGAGGAGACAGCGGCCCGACTTCGAGGCGGAGATAGAGAAAAAAGAGCGGATCATCGACCAGCAACGCGGGGCAATCGAGAACTTCGAGGAGCAGGCCCAGGCCGAACGGGAGAAGGCGAAGGCGCTGTACGCCAACTACGACCTCGTTGACGAGGTCCTCTCGACGGTCCGGGAGGCGCGGGCGGCGGGGACCCCCTGGGACGAGATCGAAGCGCGGTTCGAGGAGGGGAAAGACCAGGGAATCGCCGCCGCCGAGGCCGTGCAGTCACTCGACGCCAGCGAGGGGACGGTCACACTCGCGGTCGACGGACACGACGTGGGCCTCCGCGTCGAGGACGGCGTCGAGAAGAACGCCGACCGCCTCTACACGGAGGCCAAACGCATCGAGGGCAAAAAGGAGGGAGCGAAAGAAGCCATCGAGAATACCCGCGAGGAACTCGAAGGCATAAAGCGCCGCCGCGAGGAGTGGGAGACAGGGGGCGGGACGGACGATGGAGCGAAAGAAGACGAAGAGGAAATCGACTGGCTCTCCCGGCCGTCGCTCCCGGTCCGCCAGTCCGAGGCGTGGTACGAGGAGTTCCGCTGGTTCCATACGACCGACGACTTCCTGGTCATCGGCGGCCGCGACGCCGACGAAAACGAGGAGATCGTCAAGAAGTACCTCGACCGGGGCGACCTGTTTTTCCACACGCAGGCACACGGCGGTCCGGCGACGGTGCTGAGAGCGACGGACCCCAGCGAGTCCTACGACCCCGACCTGGAGATTCCCGAGGGGTCGAAAGCCGAGGCCGCGCAGTTCGCACTCTCGTATTCCTCGGTCTGGAAAGAAGGGAAGTTCACCGGCGACGTGTACATGGTCGACCACGACCAGGTCTCGAAGACCCCCGAGAGCGGCGAGTACCTGGAGAAAGGCGGGTTCGCCATCCGCGGCGACCGAACGTACTTCGACGGCGTCGGGGTCGGCGTCGCGGTGGGCATCACCTGCGAACCCGAGACGCGGGTCATCGGCGGGGGAGTTCAAGGGACGGTTCGCGGACGAGACGTTCGTCCGGAAAATCGCCAGCCCCGACCTGATACAGGAGTTCCTCCCGCCCGGCAAGAGTTCGATGAAAAACGATTAGCTGGCGTCGAGGAACGACCACTACACCCGTTCGAGCAGCGTCGCGATGCCCTGTCCGAAGCCGATACACATCGTCGAGAGGCCGTAGCGGCCGTCGCAGGCGTCGAGCTGGTAGGGGAGTTTGCCCACGAGTGTGGCCCCGGTCGCGCCGAGCGGGTGGCCGTGTGCAATCGCGCCGCCCCAGACGTTCGTCCGCTCCCAGTCGGCCCCGATTTCGTCGAGCCAGGCCGCGATGACGGGCGCGAACGCCTCGTTGACCTCGAACCGGTCGACGTCTCCGGGAGTGAGCCCGTTTTCCGCCAGAACCGTCTCGGTCGCCGGGATGGGTCCGGTGAGCATCGTCCGCGGGTTGACGCCGACGACGTGCGTGTCCACGATTCTCGCGAGCGGGTCCCAGCCGTGTTCCTCGCAGGCGGCCTCCGACGCCACCAGCACGCCGGCCGCGCCGTCGACGATGCCCGAGGCGTTGCCCGCGTGGACGACGCCGTCGCCCTCCTCGCGGAACACCAGCGGGAGGTCCCCGAGCGTCTCCAGGTCCGTCCCGGGCCGGGGATGTTCGTCTTTCTCGACCATGACCTGCTGGCCGTCGAGTTCCGTCTCGACGGGGACCACCTGGTCGTCGTGCCTACCCGCGTCGGCGGCGCGCTTCCAGCGGCGCTGGGAGTCGACGGCGATCCCGTCGACCGCCTCGCGGGTGAGCCCCCACTGCTCGGCGATGCGTTCCGCGCCCTCGCCCTGGGTAGTCAACTCGTCGACGTGCTCGAAGTACGTGTCGGTGACGATGGACTCGTCGGCGTAGTGTTCCCCGTCCGTCGGGGCGTCGCTCGCCAGGGGGACGCGGGTCATGTGCTCGACGCCGCCGGCGACGATGACGTCGGCGAACCCGGCGCGAACCTGCCCCGCGGCGAAGTTGACCGCCTGCTGTCCCGAGCCACACATCCGGTTCAACTGCACGCCCGGGACGCGCTCGCCCCACCCCGCGACGAGCGGTGCGATGCGGGCGATGTTCAGTCCCTGTTCGCCGACCGGCGAGACACAGCCGTAGACGACGTCTTCGACGTCCTCGGAGCCCGAGAACCCGTTTCTGTCTTCGAGCGCCAGCAACGGCTCCGCGGCGAGGTCCTGTGGATGCGTGTCCCTGAACGACCCCCCGCGTTTCCCGAAGGGCGTCCGGACCGCATCGACGATGTATGCCTCCCGCATACCCTCACATGGGGAACGACCCCCTTTACTGCTCGGTTCAACACGGGCCAGAATGAAGGTGGTCTCTGTCTTCACTGCGTGCTCGCGGTTCGCCGTCCGTCGGCCGCTACGCTTCGTCCTCGTCGTCGGCTGGCCCCTCCTCGTCGGTCAGGTCGTCCGCGCCGTCGGTGTCGCCTTCGCCCGCGGGGGATTCGACCTTGGGGACCAGGACGTGGAGCGTGCCGTCGTCGTTGAGCGTCGCGGACGCTTCGGTCGGGTCGACCGCGGCGTCGTCGGGGAGTTCGACCCGGCCATCGAGCGTGAGGCCGCGCCCGGGAAACTGCATCTCGAACCCCTCGTAGAAGTCACGGAAGCGGTCGACCCGGACGACGATGGCACCGTCCTCGTAGCCCACCTGGACGTCGTGCCCGGCCACGCCCGGCGCGTCGAAGACGGCAAGAAACGCTGCTTCGCTCTCGTAGAGGTCCACCGGAAGCGGTCGTTGCTCCTGTGTCCGCCCGAGCGCCCGGCCAAGGAACTCGAAGACGGTCGACCCGACAGCGTCGCCGACCTCCCTGATCACAGCTCCACCTCCGACAGCGAATCCGACTGGCGACAGTACGGACACTGGAACTCCCCGACACCGACGTCGTCGGGCATGTCGTAGGTGTAGTGCAACTCGAACATGTCCAGTTTGCAGTCGGCGTCGGTACAGACGACTTCGAGTGTTTTCGGCATACCGGCGTATAGGGCCGGAACCGTAATCAATGCCGTGGCTGAGTGCCCGTCATCAGTTGTTTATCCAACGGTAAGATTCAATTAGGCGGGGACAATACACTGTGGCATGGCAGAGATACTTGCGGAGAACCTGTCCGGCAAAGCCGTGATGGGTTCGGACGGGGCCGAACTCGGCATGCTGTACAACATCACGATGGACCTCGAAACGGGGCGTCTCGAACACCTCGTCATCAACCCCGACGAGACCTACGACGCGACGGAGTTCGAGCGGGACCACGAGGGGCGACCGCTCATCCCGGTGCGGCGAGTGCAGGCAGTCAAAGACCACATGATAATCGAGCGGTAGTCGAATGTACGTTCTGGATTCCTCCGCGTTTATCAACGAGTACCACACAGACGAATCAATCGCGTCCGTCCCGCTGGTCCGGGAGGAACTCGAAGACGAGAGCGCCTACCGGTTCGACGCGCTCGAAGGGTCGGGTATGCACCTCCACATCCCCGACGAGGGGACGGTCGAACGGATCGAACGGGCCGCGCGCGAAACCGGCGACAAGGAGGAACTCTCCGAGACCGACATCCGCCTGGTCGCCGCCGCGTTCGAACTCGACGGCCGCCTGGTCACCGACGATTACGCGATGCAGAACGTCGCCGAGAAGCTGAACGTCGACGTCGAGGTCATCGCCCGCGACGGCATCGAGGAACAGCGCCACTGGAACTTCCAGTGTCGCGGCTGTGGACGCGAGTTCGACGAGAAACACGAGCGCTGTCCCGTCTGTGGCAGCGAACTCTCCCGCAAGAACCCCGCCTGATCAGGCCGGGACCTCTTCCTCCAGGTGTTCCAGCCCGACCTCGACGAGCTGCCGGACGGCCTCCTCGTGGGTTAGCTCGTACTTCCGGGCGATGTGCTGGACGCCCCGCGAGAGGTCCTCGTCACACACCACCGTGTACCTGGAATCCATACTGCGTGCTATCAATCCCCACAGTGTTAAACTCCCGTCAGACCGGCGTCTGACGCCACTGTCAGCGTATTTGGCACAATGCAAGCCCGGCGACGACCGCAACCGGACCACCGGGCGGAGGTCAAAGTGGGTTGCCGGCAGTCCGAACGTAGAGCGAGAGGTAGACGAGGACGTTCCAGCAGGCGTGGACTGCGATGGGGACCACCAGGTTGTCGGTGTACTCGTAGAGGGCACCCAGAAGGAGACCCGAAACCACCGCAATGGCGACGTACGCGAGCCGGCTCCCGGAGTCGACGAGCGCGACGTAGTGGATGAGGCCGAAGATGGCGGCCGCCGCGAGTATCGCCGGGACCACACCGTACGCTCGGCGGAACAGCCCCTGGACGACGCCCCGGAACAGCAGTTCCTCGGCTGGCGCGTTCAGGAGCACGACGACGGGAATCAGGTACAGGAACAGCCGGGGATGCTCCCGGCCGGCCTCGACCGAGACGTTGTCCGCCGGCGCGTACCCGAGCTGTGAGAGCAGTGCGTCGAAACCGGCGAGGGCGGCGGCAAATCCCACGAATCCCCCGACCATCCAGCCGACCTCGCGCAGGTTCGGCCGGCGGATGCTGACGAGCGACCGGGCGTCCTGAAGGTCGACGTAGACGGCGACGGCGACCAGGAGGCCGACGAAGTGGAGCGACATCGGGACCAGTTGCGACACGACGGGCGTCGCCTCCTCCGTGAGCCCGACGCTCTGGAGGAGGGACGTCCCGCCCTGCGACGCGAGCCCGGCTACCAGGAACGCCACGACCACCAGGAGAAACGAGTGTGTGATACTCTCCAGTCGATGGCCGGTGCTCTCGATGCGAAAGAGCTGTTTCCCGTCCTCGACCGAGTCGTCTGACGCCGCCGTCATCCGGCTGTGCGTTACCGTCTCAGCGTAAAGATTGCATCGATGCCGGGAAGGCCAGGACGGCCGCTTTGGCGAGTCCGTCCGGATACGACAGCCGATTGTCATCCGGCCGAAAGTAGGTAAGCCGAGTGTCGGCCGATGCCGCCAGCAGGTGGGCCGACCGTCGGACGGTATCGCCAGCGAGCGGGTCGATGGTCGGGCAGTACTGCCGACAGGCACTATTATTTACCTCGGGCTCAGTCCCACCAGTATGGAAGTTCAGCTACTCGAGGCCACCGAGGACCCGGAGGAGCTCATCTGCCAGGCCGCGCGCAACGACTACATGGAGGAGTACGTCGGCGAAACGCCGTTCGACGAGATGATGGAGAGCATCGAGGGCGAGACAATGGACGAGAGGATGGAGACGCTCATCCACCACCTGCTCGAACACGGCCATTTTGGCCCCTTCGAGCACCCACACGCGACGTTCGCGGTCAAGGGGATCAGCCGCTCGTGTATGGCACAGATTACCCGCCATCGGCACGTCTCCTTCGACATCCAGTCGATGCGGTACGTCTCCTTCGACGACGTCGACCCCGCGGACGTCCGCGAGGGCGAGATGGTCGTCGTTCCGCCGTCGGCGACCGACCCCGACTGGGTGGGCCGCAACCAGGAGACCGGCCCGGTCGACGAGGAGACCGCCGCCGAACGCGAACAGCTGTTCCGCGAGACCATCGCCAACTCCTTCGAGGCCTACCAGGAGTTACTCGAATACGGGATGCCTCCGGAGGACGCCCGTTACGTCCTGCCAATCGGAACGAAGGTGAACATGGTCATGTCGATGAACGCCAGGATGCTGATGCACGTTGCCGACATGCGTGCCGCGGCGGACGCCCAGTGGGAGATACGGCAGATGACCAGAGACGTACTCGACCTGGCCGCGGAGTGGTGTCCGATCACCTTCGAGTACTACGAGGAGGAGATGAAAAACCGCAAGAACCGACTCGCCCCGTGAGCCGGGACAGGAGACATTTTACGCCGGGCGATAAAGGGCGGGTATGGAACAGATTTTCGCCCCGTGGCGCATGGAGTGGGTCGAGCGCGAGTCGAAAAACGAGGGGTTCGAGGGGTGTGTCTTCTGTGCGTTGCCCGAGCGGGAGAACGACCGCGAGAACTACCTGGTGGCACGTAGCGAACACGCCTACGTGCTGTTGAACAACTACCCGTACAACCCGGGTCACGCGATGGTCATCCCACACGCGCACACGGGCGAGTACCGGGACCTCGACGCGACGGGGCTGCTGGCCAAGGAGCGACTCCTCCAGCGGACGCTTGCCGCGATGGACGAGGCGCTCGACCCCGACGGGTACAACGTGGGGTACAACCTCGGTAGCCCGGCAGCCGGCGGCTCAATCGACGACCACCTCCATGCCCACGTCGTGCCGCGCTGGACCGGCGACACGAACTTCATGCCGGTTATCGGCGATACGAAGGTCATCGTCGAAGCGGTCGCGGAGACGTACGACCGACTCCACAACGCGTTCGCAAACCAGGACGCCACCAGTACGGTCGACGAGGAGTCGGCAGTCGTCGTCGAGACGTGAGACCGTCTCGACGGTCACTCCACGTCGGAGCAGTCCCAGAGAAGCCCGATCCGCCCGGGTTCGCCCTCGTGCGTGATGGAGCCACCGTGGACCTCGACCGGGATGTCGACACCGTCCCGTCGCTGCGCGGTAAACTCCACCTGGAAGCTTTCGCCCTCGTGATCGGCGTCCAGTAGTTTCTCAATCGCTGCTTCGTCGTCCGGGCCGCTCGCAAGCGCGAGCGACGACGTCCCGATCAGTTCGCTCTGGGACGTCTCGAGGATGTTCGCGAGTTGCTGGTTCACGTAGATGAACTCGCCGTCCTTGGTGATGAACACGCCTGCGAGGTTCTGCTCGACCAGGCGCTGGTACCACGAGAGCGCGTTCCAGAACCGCTGTTGCATCCGGTACTGGTCGACCGCATTCTGGACCCTGTTTGCCAGTACTTCGTACTGTTCGCTCCCGATTTTCTTTTGCATGTAGTCGGTCGCATCGGCGGCAAAGGCATCACTTGCGACGGTCTCGTCTCCCTTGGCGGTAAAGAGGATGAACGGGAGATTGGGGTGTTTCTCGCGAATGATTTCGAGTAGTTCTATCCCGTCCGTGTTCGGCATATCGTAATCGCTGACGACACAGTCGAAATCTCTCTCGTTGACGAGATTGAGCGCCTCGACGGCGTTCGCGGCCGAAACGACCGTGAAGCCCTCGTTTTCTTCCTCCAGATACAGTTTCGTCAGTTCGGTGATTTCGGAGTTGTCGTCGACGTGCAAGATACGAATGCTGTCGGTCGATTCGATACCCGTCAGCGGTACCGGAACCTCAATTGAATCGTCGCCGACCTGTTCGGGAAGGTCACCCCGGACGATTGGTTGGCTCTCCTTGTACTCGCGACGGTTCCCCCAGAGCGCGGACTGGGGTATCTCTATCAATCGTGAATGAGTGGGTCCGGACATGTTTGCCAGTCACCAGTAATCAGTATGTTGTATCCCCGTTTTCGCGCGAACAGTATAATTATTTCCCCCACTGCGCTCCTGTCGCGCCAGTATTATAAAAACCGATAATTACACACCCGGCTATAAGGGCCGCCAGAGTCAGCATCCAAGACCGGACCAGTAAGTACTGCTTATCCTAAGTCTTCTATGTGCACAAACCGGTAAGAACGTATTATTCTTTTTGATGCAGGTTAATATAATTGGATTAATGTGCAGAATTATTAGAAAATTATAATACTAAATGAGCCAACAGAACAGATGGATCATGTCCGAATCGAAAGTTGCGGAGTTCCTGAAGGAACACCCGCGCATGATGGGAGTACTGTTCGCACTGACCGTCCTGATGGCACAGACCGGCAGCGTCGTCGCTGACAACGGCTACGCGACGGCGGGGCCGTAAGCTGTAGTTTTTTTCGGCAGCGTATTTTGTCGCACTATGTGCCAGAGAGGCTACTGCAGTTCGGAAACGTATAGAGACGAACTCCAGTCCAATATATCATCATACCTGACAGGAACGTCCTGCAACTGCAGGAACTCCTGAAGGTCGTCCGGTGAAACGGAAAACGGCTTCAAACGACCCGAACTCAGGAAATGTTCATCGTTGTCGGGGATGTGCGGCATGAAGAGACTCCCCAGTCCCTTCTCGTCAGTCGCATACGTCTTCATCACCACCTCGAACCCCTCGTCGGCGGGCATTATTTCCAGGAGGTTGGGAACGCCCGTCCCCAGTTGCGTGACGGTCACCCCCCCGTCACCGACGACGATGTACTGGCCGCCGAGGACGCTTTCCTCCCGCGCGATAGTCAGCGCCGCCCGGAGCGGGAACCCGGCGTTCAGGAGGCGAGCAATCGCCCCGCCGATATCAATCGCGCCATCGTTGAGGAGTTCGTTCAGCGTGACGATACCGCCGACAGCGCCGGCCTCGATCAGGTACAATCCTTGCTGATAGGAGTGACACGCGTTCAGCAGGAAGGAGTCGACAGCAGTCGATTCGAGCGACGACGCGTCGAGTTTGCCGTCAGTGCACCTGAACCCGTCGTCCTCGATGTGGCCGATGTAGTGGAGGAAGCTACACTCCCCGCCGAGTACCTCGCGCAGTTGTGCCACCGTGAGGTCGCGATGAACGGTCACGTCGAATGGCAGGTCCTCCCTGTCGCCGTACGCCTCGCTGACGAGGTCGCGCTCCTCGTCCATTCGGGGGTCGTTGAGCACGATTGTTATCGAGATGTCGCCGGCGACTTTCTCCCGGTCGAGCCGGTTCTGGAACGCCGCTTTCGTCAGTTTACTCGCTCCAATCGGAATGTGGTCACCGATCCAGGCCTGTTCCAGCGATTCGGAAGACTGTGGTTCGACGTAGGACAGGTCCCCGGGCGAGGAGTCGCTGACGGACCGGGTGAAGCCGCCGGCACGCGTGAGTGCGCCGTCGGCTTTCGGGTGTGCCGTTTTGGTATCCGCGAAAGCCTCCGCAATCCGGACAATCGCCAGGTCGTTGACCACGAACGGGAGCTGTTCGACAGTCTCGGGAACCGGCTCGACGTGGGCCGTCAACCGCCACTTCGGGATGTGTTCTTCGAGTATCCTGTACGGAACGTCGAGATAGGTGGCAACCTGTTCCGGCAGGGAACTGTCGTAGAGGTCGGCGAAATCCAGCCCGACGTGGGGTTCAATTTCGTTGCGCTCGTGGAGGTCGATCTCGTACAGCCCTGCGGTTCTCGTGAGACAGTCGAGCAGGAAGAGCTGTCTGAGGGTTCGCTCGACACCCGCCTCCAGACCACCCGGCGACGTGAGGTCGTACTCGAACCCGTCGTCGGTCACGAGCCGAGGAACCCGCCCCTGTCGAACGTCGGCACCGAGATAGTACGCCAGGGGAGCGACAGTGTAGACGGCATCGTACGTGGCCGGCACTTCGAGCGAAATCCCCGTCTCCGGACGCTCGACGGTCTCCGGGACGTCGAACGCCGAGCCGAGTTCGATAGCGGGTGGATGGCCGCGAAGCGACGGATACGACCGTTCCGGTGTGGTCGATTTGAGTGCCGACCCGAACATACTGATTGCATCCATCATCGCGACGGGGTCGTCGGGTGACGTGACCGTCGTTGCCGGCCGCTGGTGTCGCGACCGCACCCCGAGCCGAACCTGGCGCTGCTCGTCGAACGCGACCCGCGTTTCGAGCATGTTCGCCGTGATTTCGAGCGGACCCTCGATTTCGATGTACGTCTTTATCTGGGTCGTCAACTCGAGGATGTAGCTCCCTTCCGCCAGCGTTTCTTCATCGAGATGATTCACTTCCGAGAGCATCGCTCCCGTCTCGTCGCGGACGTACAGCCCGCCGACCATCGGCAGGGAGAACTCCTCGGTCCGGAGAGCGAGGGCGCTCCCGACCGGGAAATGAAAGTCGTCCGTCGGGATCGGCGTCGGCGCGACCGTCTCGCCGGTGGTGAGGTGGTATCGCAGTCGCTCTAGCTGGTCGATGATTTCCACTCCCGGCGGGTCGTCGAGGACCTCGTAGGTAAGGATGTCCTCTCTCTCGAACATCTGTTGGCGCTGTTCCGTGAGCACTGTTTGAGCGGTAGTCGTAAAAAAAGTACCGTCGGTGACACGTGGACTGGGAACCGGGTTCGAACAGCCCGTTTGCGGGGCGGCCAGCATTCGCCTGCCCGACGATTGCTCTGTGACTGTCTCGCACCTGCCGACTGTCGCCTGGCTCGTGGTTCTCTTTCGACTATCACTTCGGTTCGTCGGTCTCGTCGGTGACGACGGCGTAGTCCGAGAGGTTCGCCAGCCGGCGCTTCGTTCGGGTGGTTCCGTATTCGAGTTCCGTCTCGATGACGGCGAACACGTTGTCGAGAATCCGCGAAAACTCCTCGTCGTTCTCCTTGGCGACGGTGAAGTAAATCCGGTCACCGCGGGGATAGGCGGACTCCACCCCGGGAACGTCCCGGATACCGTCGATGACGGTCCCGAGCAATACGACGGTCCGTCCGTAGTGTAACTTGGACCGTGCGACTGCGATTTCGGAGGTACTCTTTGGCCGGATCGTAATCTCAAACCGGTGCGCGCGCTCCGTGTATCTCGCCTCGAATTCGTTTGTTACGTCCACGGCTCCACCACGGAGAGTTTCGCTTCCGGCCACATTGTTACACTACAGCTACCGCCAGCGACCGTCTCGAAACACGTTCGCTACTCCTGTCACCCAGCACGGCATTCCGCCAGACGGCTACCGGCGGTTCGGAGGCCGCCAGCGCGAGACGGTGCCAGGCGGACGTCGCTCGCGCGCGCCGGCGCTGATTCGGTCGCCGCGGCGACGAACCACAGTGTGCCGGGCGGACGTCGCTCGCGCGCGCCGACGGGACTTACTTGCTGGACCCACAACAGCACACATGGGAATCGACTATTCTACGTTGCACGATCCGAACGCGGAATATACGATGCGGGACCTCTCGTCGGAGAAGATGGGCATTCGCGGCAATCGGGGTGGCGGCCGCGACGTCGAGATTACGGACGTCCAGACGACGATGGTCGACGGAAACTTCCCGTGGACGCTCGTGCGCGTCTACTCCGACGCGGGCGTCGTCGGCACCGGCGAGGCCTACTGGGGGGCCGGGGTGCCCGAACTGATAGAACGAGTCCGGCCGTTCCTCATCGGGGAGAATCCACTCGACATCGACAGACTCTACGAGTACCTCGTCCAGAAGATGTCCGGCGAGGGCTCCATCGGCGGCCCCACGGTCACCGCCATCTCGGGCGTCGAACTCGCGCTCCACGACCTGGCCGGGAAGCTGCTCGACGTGCCCGCCTACCAGCTACTCGGCGGCAAGTACCGCGACGCGGTCCGCGTCTACTGTGACTGTCACGCGGGCGAGGGGGAAAGCGAGGACGAACGGAGTACTGCGGAGCCACCCGAGGGGGAGCGAACCGGCACGGAGGCGGCGATTGCGAGCGCGCGCGAGGCCGAACGCGTCGTCGACGAACTGGGTTACGACGCGCTGAAGTTCGACCTCGACGTGCCCTCGGGCAGGGAGAAAGACCGCGCGAACCGTCACCTCCGGAACGCCGAAATCGAACACAAGGTCGACATCGTCGAGGCCATCACCGTGGCGGTCGGCGACCGGGCGGACGTGGCCTTCGACTGCCACTGGAGCTTCTCGGGCGGGAGCGCTCGACGGCTGGCGACGGCGCTGGAACCGTACGACGTCTGGTGGCTCGAAGACCCCGTCCCGCCGGAGAACCACGAGGTCCAGCGCGAAATTACCAGGGAGACGAACACGCCCGTCGCCGCCGGCGAGAACGTCTACCGCAAGCACGGCCACCGCACCCTGCTAGAGGAGCAGGCCGTCGACGTCGTCGCGCCGGACGTACCGAAAATCGGCGGAATGCGCGAGACCCGGAAGATAGCCGACCTCGCCGACGTCTACTACCTCCCGGTCGCGATGCACAACGTCTCCTCGCCCGTCGCCACCGTCGCCGCCGCTCACGTCGGGGCGGCCATCCCCAACGCGCTCGCCGTCGAGTACCCCTCCTACCAGCTCGACTGGTGGGGCGACCTCGTCGAGGAGACGGTCATCGAGGACGGCTACATCGAGGTGCCCGAAGCGCCCGGCCTGGGCGTGACGCTCGACC
>PXQO01000068.1 GCA_003021285.1 Halobacteriales archaeon QH_2_65_14
GGCGATATCACCATCACTCCGCTGGAGGAGGGGTAGAACTGTGGGAACAACCGTGACGTCAAACGGGGACAGCGGCGGGATCGAGTACGACTCGGAGCGGGGGCTGTATCGGACGAACTTCGGGGACAGCAGGGAGGACCCGTGTCTCGCCATCGTGGAGGCCATCGCGAGGATAGATGGCATCGATCCCACGGAGGTGGAACCGCTCGGCAGGACCGTCGATGTGGACGCCCTCACCCGACTCGTGCGGTCGGGAGACAGCACCTGTGAGATCGAGGTCCCGCTCCTGGCCCAGGGGTACCACGTGGTCATCCACGGCGGCGGAGTTATCGAACTGGAACCGACCGACCCCGAGATATCGACGTAATTGCTTGCTTCGTATACCGGCAGAAAGCGAGTGCAACCGAGTCGAACACCGGTTCGGACGCGACGGGCGAGGGACGCCTCATAGTGGTTGTTGTGACTCGTTTCGGCCCGGCGCGAAAGTATCCCTGTTTCGGCGGCTGAAACGGGCGAAGAGTGATACCACGGCGGTACATAATCACAACAACCACTATCACTCCGGGGGTCAGTCAGTCCGACTGACGGTCGTCGGCATCGGTCCCGCCATCGGTTCCCAGATCGCGATCATCCACGTTACCCGATGATCTGACTTCGGATTTGCCCTCCCGCGTCCAGCGGCCGATATTGTTCTCTACGTAGTCCTGGCCGCCGAGGCCGAACGCAATACCGATGGCGATTGCGATTGCGGCGGCGAGACCCCACACCAGTGCTCTCGCGAACACAAACAGGATCTCCACGTCGATGCCCATCGTATCGAGCGCAATAACGACGACCACGAAGTAGAGGAACACCTGAACGGCCGTCGCAACCCACTCCCTGTACATACTTCTGATCGACGTTCCCGTACGGACGATGATGTCCCCAATGAAGTCGGCGACGACGAACCCGAGCACGAGTATCAGCAACCCTGCGACGAACGCGGGCAGGTACGACACGGCGTCGTTGATCCACTCCGAGAGTGTGGAGATGGCGAGGATGTCGACAGCCGCCAGGATCGCCAGCGCGTAGACGAACCACCGGGTGATGAGTCCGAACGCGTGCGACACTGCTCGTTCTGTGCCGCCCAGTGCCCTGCCGAGAGGCGTATCCAACACAAGTCTGTCCAGTTCCACGGCATCGACGAGTCGTTCCACGATACCGCCGAGGACCCGCCCGAGTATCCACCCGATGATGAGGATTATCAGCGCGCCGATCAACCGCGGTAGGAACGCGATGACGTCGTCGATTGTGTCTTCGAGCGACTGTTCGATGTCGATCTGTAATACTACCTCGGGAACAGTTTCGAACATCACAACCGAATTACCGCCGATACACGGATTGTTATTCATCAATTATTATATATTAGGCGGTGGTGCAGAAGGCTTCACGAGGAAGTGGTAGCCGGCCACCCTCACTCCCCGAACCGGTCGACGATCTGATGGGAGATGTCCGTCAGATAGGTCGCCCCCAGGGTCGCAGCGACGATGGCACCGGCGAGATTGAACAGCAGGTCGGTGACGAACATCCTGTCGTAGCCGGCGGGTGGCTGGGCGAAATCGGTCGGGGCCCTCGTATCGAAAGCTCCCCTTTTCGGGCCGCTCGCGCCCGGAGCCCTGCAGACTCTACTGTCGGGTACCACCGAGAACGGAGGCCGGAAACGCGCGTCGGGAGCGAGCGAACAGGAACCACCCGCCAGCGAGGACGAGGAGGGCGTCACCGAGCGTCGTGAGCACTGCCGTCGAGAGAAAGAGCGCGTCTCCGTCGGTGACCAGACCGACGTGGTCCGGGTTGCTCACGACGAAATGCAGCAGTCCCTCGAACGCCAGGCCACCGAGGCCGGCAGTCAGGACGAGCCACGAACCGGCGCGCACCCGCCCGGAGCGCGCGAGGACAGCGCCGAGTATCGGCACGACGAACAGTACCGCCGTCGCGACGCCGGTCTGCCAGTCGTGGACGGGAACGGGAATGGTTACGTGGGCAACACCGTGGGCTGCCGTCAGGAAAAGATGGACCACGACGGCACCGACGAGCGTGTGACTGCGGTGGGTCATGCTGTGGATTGTCACTCCCTGTCTACTCACGAGGGCGTCGCGGACGGGTTCGTCGCCCCCGACTCGCCGGGGCCGTACTGTTCGTCGAGCCAGGCGTCCCACGTCACGGTTCCGACCGCACGGTCCGGGCAGGTCGCCTTGCCGGCACGGAACGCCCCGGCAACGGACCCCGGGATAGGGAGTCGAACGATTGGCCGCCGCTTGCCCCGCGCCCGCCGGTATGACGTCGCGAGTTCACCGACCGTTTTCACCTCTGGACCGCCGACGTCCGGCAGCCGTCCCGCCGGTTCGGGCGTCGCGTGCTCCACGAGGATATCCGCGACTTCGCCGACGCTGACCGGCTGAATCCGTATCTTCGTCGGGAGCGGCCACACCGGGAGCCGCGAGACAGTTCCCAGCACGCCGTCGACGAACGAGTGAAACTGGGTCGCCCGGAGAATCGTCGACGGGACGGGACTCGACTCGATGGCTCGCTCGGCGGCTAGCTTGTGTTCGTAGTACGAGAACGGAATCTCGTCGATGCCGACGATGGAGATGTACAGGAAATTCGAGACGCCGGCGTCGTCGGCCGCGTCGAGCAATCGCTTCGTTCCCTCCACGTCGACCGCCTCGCTGTCGCCCTGGGGTGCCGAGGCAGTGTGGACGACCACGTCCGCGTCCGCGACTGCGTCCGCGATACCGGTCCCGTCGCGCAGGTCTATCGTGACCCACTCCACGTCGCCGTCGGCGGGCGGCGAGGTACTCGTCGCGCGGACCTCGTGACCCGCGTCGAGCAGTCGTGGTCGCAATGCACCACCTAGCCGTCCAGTACCGCCCGTCACTACTGTCCGCGTCATATCTACACGTTCGTCGCGGAGTGGTGAGTCCACTCTGCCGGATTAATCTGTGGGGTTTAAGTCACACACCGAGTACTGTACCGTCATGCGACACGTCCGGGTGCGGTTCACCGCCAACGGTCGCGAGGGCGACATCCATCCGGTGTACGACCTCCTCGCGAACGGTTTGTGCATCGAGCGTGCGACGGCGCTGCAGTGGAATCTCACCGGTGATGCCACGGCGAGTTTCCTCCACTACGTCGAGGGGAACATCGAGGCGTTCGAGCAGGCCGTCACGGCGATAGACCGTGTCACCGACTACGACCTGGTGACTGCCGGTGAAGGCGGCTTCTACGCCTACATCCAGAGCACGAATACAGAATCGTTCCAGACGATGGCCGACATGCTGACCGACAGTGGCATCGTCGTCGTGCCGCCCATCGTCTACCACGAGGACGGAGCGGTGACGATGTCGGTGTTCGGGCCGGGAAGCGAGATTCAGGCCGGCATCGAGACGTTCCCGTCGCCCATCGAAATCGAAATCGAGGAGGTGGGCGGCCTGGCGGCCATGTCGGCGGCAGTCGGCGCCCGGTTGAGCGACCGCCAGCGCGAGGCCATCGAGGCGGCACTCGAACTCGGGTACTACGACGTTCCCCGCGAAGCCAGCCACGAGGACGTCGCAACGGAACTCGACTGTGCGCCGAGTACCGCCGCCGAGCATCTGCGCAAGGCCGAGTCGAAGCTGCTGCGGACAGCCCTCGGAAATCAGCTCCGGTAACCGGACCCGGTTTCGGCCACCCTCACTCCCCGAACCGGTCGACGATCTGATGGGAGACGTCCGTCAGATAAGTCGCCCCCAGGGTCGCAGCGACGATGGCACCGGCGAGATTGAACAGCAGGTCGGTGACGGTGTCGTCGATGCCGTGCTGGGCAAGTGTGGCCTCGAAGCCGAACGCCTGGGCCGCGAGGTCGGTGACGAACTCGACGAGTTCCCAGACGACCCCGACCGCCAGCACGAACAGCAGGATGAACGCGAACATCGTTTTCGAGGGGAGATACACCCGCTCTGAGTGGAGGTCGATGGCACGGACGCTGGTGTAGCCCGTCGCCGCGACAATCGACGCCGACACGGTGTGGGTGAGACTGTCCCACTGGTCGATAAGGTTGTACAGCCCCGCGGAGCCGACCGTGTGGAGGAACGCCGCCCCGGTCAGCCAGACGACGAGTTCGGGCTCGATAGGGAACCGGTAGTTGCGCCTGATGAGCGCGGGCAGGAACGTGACAGCCAGGGCGAGACCCGCGTTGACGGTCGTCGGGACGTCGCGGTTGAGGAGTCCGAAGACGACGAGTACACCGAGGACGAGCTGTAAGGTCCACGAGAACTGTCGGATTCGTTTCTCGGGGACGTCGAAGCGACTGCGGACGAACGACGGCGCAGGGTCGGGTTCCTCGTCGGGCGGCTTGCGGGGGACGTCGGTGGTCCTCGCCGGCGCGAACGACCGCCGCCGGAGATAGCCGGTAAAGAGCGTGCCGGCCAGCAGTCCCGCAACCGTCGCGTACAGGAAGTCGATCATCATCGCGCGATTCGCGCCGTCCTGGGTTCTGTCGCCGACGAGATAGTCGGTGCCGAGCGCCGTGTCAGCAACCCA
Source organism: Halobacteriales archaeon QH_2_65_14 (assembly GCA_003021285.1). Lineage (GTDB taxonomy): Archaea > Halobacteriota > Halobacteria > Halobacteriales > Haloarculaceae > Halovenus. Next base: position 4,558 of record PXQO01000068.1, read on the forward strand.
CTGGGCGACGTTCCAGGTCGCACCGAGCGCCAGCGTCGCGATGACGACGAGCGCGATTGCGAACTCGCGGCTCATCCGGACCGGTGTGTAGTTGTGGACGTCGACGGCGACGATGAGAGCGACGGCCGCGACCGCGAGGTAGACGGCGACCGGCGAGATGAGCGTCTCGCCGAGGACCGCCGTGTCGACGACCGGGACTGCCGCCAGTGCCAGCAGTTCCCACGGGGGCAGGGCGTACGGGTCCCGTAGCGCCGCCGCCGGCAGGAGGACCAACACGAGCGCCATGGCGGTGAAGAAAAACCAGCGGTACACTCCTGTTATCCCCTGGTGGATGGCCAACCCGACGAGCAGTGTGACGACGAGCCAGCCCAGCGTCCCGTTCCGTCGAGTTGCGTCGAACGACTCGCCGAACCGAGTACTGCTACTGCTCATACCGTCCGTACGGCCTGCGCACGGAACTTACTTTCTCGGGGATGGCCTCGACGTGCCAGCCGAACCAGTCAAACGACTGGCGTCGACCGGGATAGCCGTCACTCGCTGTCCTCGTCGACCTCCCTTGTCCCGGAGTCTCCCGGCTGGTGGTCGATGCAGGAAAAAATACGAATCGGTCGGGAGCGGTCGTGACGGGCAATCAGTACTGCTGGAACGGTGTCTGTCCACCGACGGCCTGCGACTGGCCCATCCCGCCGACCTGGGCGGTCGCCTGGGTGATCGTCTGGGCGACCTGCTGGGCCTGCTGGGCGACCTGCTGGACGCCCGGAACCTGGGACTGCTGTAGCTGCTGGCTCCCCTGCTGGATAGCTTGCTGGGTACACTGGCCGAACACCTGTGCGAAGTCGGATTCGCGTAGCAGCAGGTTCTTCTGGAGATGAATGATCTGCGAAATGTCCGCCAGCGCCTTCGCGGTGTACTGGTCACCGACCTGCATCGCCTGAGCGTGTGCCCACTCGGCGTCCGATTCGAGCTGTTCGAGCTGGTAGACGACCTGTGTGACCTGCTGTGGCAGGAACTGGTCGAACGCCTGTTGCTGTTGCTGTTGCTGTACCTGTTGCTGTGGCTTCTGTTGTATTTGTTGTGCCATAGTTTTCCTCCGTGCCCCCACCGGGCCCTCTCGATGTGACCCCGCGAGGTATCAAAGACATCTGCGGGCGGCAGTATATACCCGGTCAATTGTTTATCCCTGTTGGAAAATACTACCCGCGATACAACCCTCCATTACCGGAGTAAGTACAGAGCTACTGGAAGTTATCTGATTGTACGGGGAGTGGGTCTTGTGGACCCTCGATACCGGTCGAAAAACCCGGAAAAGAGTGACGTAGAAATCGACCGAACGAAGTTTCCGTCACCATCTCCCTCGGATGTGTCCGGCGTACCCGACCGCGAAGATGGCGTACGCGACAGTGCCGACCAGTTCGGGGATGGCGGCCCCGTCGAACCACCGGAGCGTCAGAATCACGAGACCGACGCCAGCGACGACGAGCGCGAGCCAACCGTAGCCGAGCGGTTCTCCCCGCAAGGATTCGCCGAGTCCGACGACGAAGACGCCGAGCGTGCACAGCGTGAAGAAGGCGAACGTGACGAGCGAGTGGTAGTCGACGCCCAGCGGAAACGCGCCCACCAGGCCGAGACAGAAGATGCCCAACAGAAAGAGCCCCGCGCCGATGCGGGAGACGGTGCTGTCGAGATAGTCGAGCAACCGCAACGAGAAGACGACCCCGAGGGTGCCCGTCACCAGTAACCCAACGTTAAACACCCAGAAAAACTCCCGGTCGACGTGGCCCAGGTCACTCAGCGCGTGTCCCGTCCACGTGAACCAGTCCGAATGAATCCACGCGGCGACGAGAATCGCCGTGAACGCGACGAGCGGGGCGAGAACCCCGCACAGCGTCATCCCGTACCGCAAGGTGTCCGTCTCCGCGGTCTGCCCAGTAGCGTTCGACATCAGTTACAAGCGTGTAACGGACGAGGTTTGTTCTTACGGATAGAGCCCGTGAACCACTACGGGAGTGACAGCGACGATGGATTGATAGTGGTTGTTGTGACTCGTTTCGGCCCGGCGCGAAAGTATCCCTGTTTCGACGGCTGAAACGGGCGAGGAGTGATTCCACGGCGGTACATAATCACAACAACCACTATGAGACGCCCGCCACACCCCGTAAGTCGATGCCCGGACACGCACGCGAAATCGACTTCTACGCCTTGACGAAGCGGTCCCCGAACGGTTCGAGTGTTTCTTCGAACTCGGCGACGAGCGAACTGTCCGAGAAGATGCCCAGGAACCGGGCCGTCACGTCGCCCCTGTTGTGGAAGCCGTGGGGGGCCAGGGGCGGAATCACTTCCAGGTCGCCGGCACCGATGGTTCCTTTCGCATCCCCGGCCCAGGCCTCGATACTGTCGCCTTCGAGGCAGATGATGAGTTCTTCGGGGCTGTCCCTGTGCGTGCCCAGTTCCTTCCCGGGTTCGATCTCGAAGTAGACGACGTTGTGTCCGCCTTCGAGTTCTACCCCACTCGTGGCCGGGAACTCCGGCGAGAACGGGAAGTTCACGTTCACGTCCATCTCCGTGCCTGCTTGCGTCACCTCGACGAGTTCGAGGTCGTCGAGGCTGACGGTCTTGAGTGCTGTCATGGCTGTCTATTCGAGGACGTCACGGTCTAGTTGGTCGTCCATGCGGGTGAGTTCCGTCACGGGCAAGCCGGCGCGCTCGGAGTGTTCCCTGATGGCCTCCTCACTCGGGGCGCGGTAGTGACAGTACGCGCAATCCGTCTCTCCGTCCGGGTCCTCCAGCACGTCGGTCCGCATCCACTCGATTTCGACCCCCTCCTCTTTTAGTTCCGCGATTGCCCCCTGAGACGCTTCGAGGGCTTCCTTTTTCGCCTCCTCTGCCGTGATCTCTTCGTCCATCCGCCGCCAGATGCCGAAGTCGATCAGATGTTGGTCTGTCATGACCAAGTGTATCTACGGCACGGACCGCACTTATTTGTTAGGAGAATGATATTTCTCTCATGGAACCTAGAGAAATTTCTTTCACTCCGAAGGGTGTTGGTCGAGATCGACGACGTTCATGTCGTCGTCCAGGGAGACGCTGAGCGCCGAGCTATCCCCCTCGATGGTGACCGACACGCGGAGCGGTTCCTCCCGGACGGTGGTCTCGACGCGGTGTCGAAAGAGATCGACGACGTCGTCGAAGGCGGGTGCGAGGATGTCCATCCCGTGGTCGTCGAGGAATCCGATCACGGGAGTGAGACCCAGTGTGAACGCCTCGATGGGCAGGCGCTTGGCGTATCCACAGGTGTCACACTGCAGTTCCGCCCAGACCGGGAAGAGCGTTCCACAGGCGGCACACTGTTGGCGCGCTCCCGGGTCGTGTCTCTCACAGACCGAGACCGACGCCGAGATGGTGCCTGCACACTCCCGGCAGACGTCGCGCATCAGAGAGGAGATGTCAAGCATACACCGGTAAAATCCGGTTTCGAATGCTTCCTCGGGCGTGCGGTCGGCCAGGCCTGCCGCCGGGTAGTTCGACCAGAAGACCGACTCGTCGGGTGCCTTGTCACCGAACAACCCGTCGCATCGGGTACAACTGATCCGGAGCCACTGGTCCTCGTAGGCGGCTTTCATGGGGGCATCACACAGTGGGCAGGATTGCTGGAGGTCGGTGGTGAAATCGACTGTTTCCGCGCCGGAGACGGCAAGGACGGTTCTGGCGATCTGCTTGCCGGCACCGCTCAACCGGTAGCCGTCGTCAGTCCCCCGGACGAAATGGGGGGTGAGCTGCGAGAGGTGATAGTTGAACTGCCCGTTGTCGTCGATGTCGACCCGGGAACGGAGCTCCGAGAACGGGATCGTCTCGGCGGTGTCGGAGACGTCATCGTACTGGTGTGTGGCACCGGCGCTCAACAGCACGCGGATGATATCGAGGCGAATCTCGTTGCCCAGGATGGCGAAGGCTTCGTCCGGCGAAATCCCGTCCAGGTCGATTTCGGGTGTCAACCGGGTTTCGGACATGCTAAATGTTCACATACACCAGCCAATAAGTGTACTTTCCAGAAACCCCAGTTCCACTGACCAGGCGACTACACCGCTCTCGCGGACGCAGGAATCTGAGCGAACAGCGAAACGCTCCGTCACTGTCCGTAGGACTCGAATCGCTCGATAACCGTCTCCAGTTGCTCGTCGCTCAGCGTCGTCGGCTCGCCACCGGCAAGCGACTGGAGGTATATCCGGGAGAGAGACTCGACGTGGATGGCGTCCTCGATAGCGGTGTCCAGATTCGGTGCGGTGACCACGAGCCCGTGATTCTCGATGAAGCAGGCGGTCGACTCGGCCTCGGTCATCGCCTCGACGACGTTGGCCGCGAGTTCGTCGGTGCCGTAGGGCGCGTACTCGGCGACGGGCACGCGCTTGCCGACTGCGACGATCATGTAGTGAATCGGCGGGAGTTCCTGACGCCGGACGGCCATCGTCGTCGCCCACGGCGAGTGGGTGTGGACGATTGCGCCGACGTCCTCGCGGCGGTAGATGGCGGCGTGCATCGGCACCTCGCTGGAAGGAGCCATCCCGCCGGCCAGGTGCTCGCCGTCCTCGACCCGGACGACTGGCACGTCCGAGGCGTCGAACCCGTCGTAGGGAACGCCGGTGGGCGTGACTGCGAACCGGTCGTCCGACCGGACGCTGAGGTTGCCCGTCCGCCCCGGCGTGAGGTCCGAAAGCGCCGGCGCACACTCGACGACTCGCCGGCGTTCGTCGTCGAGCATCACAGTACCAGCTCCTGGATTGCGTCGAACTCGTCGATTCGGTGGTCGGGTTGTCGCCGTCCCCGCAGGTCGGACTCGTCGGCGTTGAACAGCGCGGTCGTCAACCCCACGGCATTCCCTCCGACGATATCCGAGGCGACCGAGTCGCCGACCATCAGCGTCTCGCTCGCTCGCCGGTCGAGTCGTGCCAGGGGAAGCGTGAACATTACCGACCCCGGTTTCTCGCGGCCCGTCTCCTCGGAGGTCAGCAACACGTCGATGTACTCCTCCAGGTCCAGGTGCTCGATTTTCTTCAGCTGTATCCGCGTCGTGAGGTTGGTCACGACGGCGACGTCAACGCCTGCCCCGTCGAGCGACGAGAGGGTCTCTTTTACGCCGTCAAACAGCGCCATCTCGTCGACGTAGGCAGACCAGAACGCTTCGCCCAGCGCCAGCGCGTCCGTCGACTGGCTGGTGCCGGTGTGGACCTCCAGCGCGCGCTTGAAGTAGAGAAAGCGCTCGTGGGTTGACGCGGTCCCGACCACCTCACGTTTGACCTCCCGGCGGCCCGTCTGATACAGTTCCTCGAAGGCCTCGCGGTCGAGGTCGTACCCCCGGTTCCGGGCCTCGCGCCACGCCGCCTCCTTCCCGGCCGCATTACACGGCGGGTAGGGGTAGAGCGTGTTGTCGAGGTCGAAAAAGACAGCTTCGAAGTTCATGCTTCCCGGCTTGTGTGCCCGCGAGCAAATCCGTGTCGGTGTTCGGACGATGGAAGCGAGAATCGCCGATTCCCTTCGACCGACGCGGTGAGGTCCCACCAGCGGCTGGTCAGTCACTCACTTCCAGCTCGTACAGCCGTATTTCCTCGGAGGGGTCCTCCGGATCGATGAAGATTTCGAGCGCGCCGATCTCCTGGTCGACCGAGATGGTCTTCGAGTCGGTGCCGTTTATCGGCGTTCCCGAGTTACAGACGATCCCGATGCCGTCTTGCCCACTCTTGCTCCCCTCACACCAGAGTTGGTGCCGTTCGCCGGACTGGTCCAGGAGGGCTATCTCGTACCCGGAATCGCCCAGTGAGTTGGTTTCGAGGTGGAGGTCGACAGTAATCTCGCCGTCGTTTTCGGGCACCGTCCGGGTGTACGCACCCAGTGACCCGGTGTTGGTCACGCTGATGTAGTTCGAGTGGGCCTCCCAGGTGAGTCCACAGGTGCCCCACAGGTCACAGTTGGCGAGGAACCGCGACCGGAAGCTCTCGATGGGGTCATCCTCGGTGGCCGACCAGTTGACGTGGCTGAGCGAGGCACGTTCGGGAACGGTGAACGTGCTGACGGGGTAGGTGTTCCCGTCGTCTTCCCAGACGAGTTGGACGGTGTCGCCCGGCCGCCCGTAAGCCGTGTACGTCACGCCAGCTTTCCGGTCACCGCCTGCAAACGGCTGGTTCACAGCGCCGCCTCCGGTCCCCCGTAGCTTGTCCGGGTCGAGATTATCGCCGCCAAAATGTGTCCCGTGCACTACACCGTGCCCCTCGTCGTAGGGTTCGTAGTCGATGATGTGCCGTGGGGGTGCATCGCTGTCCTCGACTAACGTCAGCCCGACGACGATGACCGTCGCTGCGATGATGATCGTCACAGCCACCAGCAGGATTATTCCGATGACTGACGTGACACTTCGCCTGTCCATTAGCTCATCTGTTATGAGAATGAACGAATAAATCTTGCCCTGCTTCTCCAGAGAGCCACGGATTCAAAGAGGGGGTTGAAACGGCCGTGTTTAATCGCTAGAGGGCGTTGTATCAGGTCGTCAGAGTAAGGGAATTGAAGCGGGAGAGTGCGAA
>PXQO01000069.1 GCA_003021285.1 Halobacteriales archaeon QH_2_65_14
GAAGTGGGGTGCGTACACGAGGACGTCCAGCCCCGCCCGTTTTGCCCGGCGAACGACCTCGTCGTCGAGAATCTTGACATGGGGATCGACTCGCGTCACCGCCTGCGCCACCATTGCCACGCCCTTTGCAACCGTCCGTATAGTCGTTTACGAAACCGCCACAGCCCGCTTGACCCCCGTTTCGTGTCGAAATCCCACAGTCGGCAGTCGGATAGGTTCTTTCTGACTCTGAAAACACTCACCTTGATTATATATGAGGAGACCGTACGCGACCGTATATGAATTCAGAGGAGCGGGAGGTCTACATCATGGAGGATACGGACGAGGAGTGGGTTCGTCCGACGCCGGCCGGGGTCGCAATCCGGAAGGCCGTAGCGCGCGAGACCGGTCTCGACGATAGCGACCTGGGCGACCTCACCGAGTACGTCGAGTTCGAGGAGGTGCGAGCAGTGCTCGAAGGGGACGGCGACGAGTTGACGATCACCATCGAAGGCCACACAGTGACCGTCTTACCCAGTGGCGACATCGAGGTCGACGGCTGACGCCTCGTTCGGAAATCGCTGGGGCACCTCCCGGGTATCTGCCGGGCCTGCGTCGGCAAACCGGGCCCGCGCCGAAATCCACGGGTATGCGCGGGTAGCTCACCCGGGCGTACTGACGGCACCGTCTGCCTGTTCGACGGGGCGTTCGAGGTAGTCGAACTGGCGTTCGAGTTCCTTCCGCCGCTGGCGGGCAATGATGGTCGCATCGAGAGTGGCACCGACAACCTCCACGTCGAGGGCAAACTCGGTGGTCGGGCGGTATCCCGAAGCGACGTTTCGCATCTTGTGGCGCTGTCGGACGAGCCTCGACCTCGAACGCCGGGAGGCGCGACAGCCGGTCTCCCGTCCGGCGTAGGGAACCCGCGACGAGACGGCCGTGTTCGGGGTACTGATATCTTCTGTCCAACTTCATGACAGTTCGTACGCCAATTGGTGACAAGCGAAACAAAATACCTTATTAGGACGGGTACGGTTTGTGCAAACAGTATGGCGCTACCCCAGTTCTTTTCGTCGGGAACGCCGCTGAATGCGGCGAAAAAAGGGCGGGAACGGGTTATCGAAATCATCGTGGTGGCCACGGTGGTACTCATCGGGATCGACCTGATTGCGAAACTGGCAGGGAGGCAGTTCAGTCTCGGCGTCGGACCGACGCTGGGCGGTGATCTGGCCCTCGCGAGCCTGGCCGGTAACGTCTGGACGGGTATTCTCGTCGGCCTCATCTTCGGGCTTGCCGGGATCGGACTCTCGATGACCTACAGTATTCTCAACTTTGCGAACTTCTCGCACGGGGACCTCCTCACGACCGGTGCGTTCACCGGCTGGGGAGTGGCGTTGCTCATCGCCGGCTGGGGGGTCGGCGACGCCGGCTACCTGCTGTTTGCCCGGTCGGGCAGTGGTCCGGGGCCGTCCACTATCGGCGCGTCCATCGTCGCTTCGCCAGTGGCGATTGTGGCCGGTGTCATCGTCGCGGCGGTGATGACGGTCGTGGTCGCGTTGCTCATCGACCGGCTCGTCTATCGTCCGATGCGCGACCGTGGCGGGATTCCGCTGTTGATCGCCTCGATTGGCGTCGCGCTCGCGCTCCGGTCGCTCATCCAGTTCATGTACGGCTCCCGGACCCGGGGCATCACGGCGACCCAGGACGTCCGCCGTGAGGTCCTCGGGTTCTCGATCAACCTCCACCAGGTGACGCTGTTCGTCGTCGCCCTGGTGTTGATGGTGACGATGCATCTGTTGCTCCAGGAGACCAAACTCGGCAAGGCGATGCGGGCGATGGCCGACAACAAGGACCTCGCGCTCGTGACCGGCATCCCGACAGAGCGCGTGGTCCGGGCGACCTGGATACTCGGGGCCGGTCTCGCCGGCATCGCCGGCTTCCTGTTCGTCCTCGAACGGGGAGCGATGGACTACAACCTCGGCTGGTTCCTCCTGCTTTTCATCTTCGCGGCGGTCATCCTCGGCGGCATCGGCTCTATCTACGGGGCGATTGCCGGCGGACTCGTCATCGGCCTCGTCCACGAGGTGTCGCTCATCTGGGTCTCGTCGGACTTCAACGCCGTCGCCGCGTTCGTCATCATGATCCTCGTGTTGCTGTACCGCCCCGAAGGCATCTTCTCGGGGGTGACGACGGCATGAGCGAGACTGTCCCGGGGGACGACAGCGTGGGCGATGGGACGTCCCCCGACGACGGGGACGGGAGCGGGGGGTTCATGGGCTGGGTCCAGAAAAGCGACCTCCGCATCGTCGGCGTCACGCTGGCGTCGATGTACGTCCTGTTTACGGTGCTCGTCCTGCTCGAACAGGGGCTGGGGTTCGACTCGGTCAACTCGGTTGTCGGTGCCTGGCGGACGCTGACGTTCCTGTTCGCCGCGTACGCGGTTCTCGCGCTCGCCCTCAACCTCCACTGGGGGTATACGGGGATGTTCAACATCGGCGTCGCGGGCTTCATGGCGGTCGGCGTCTACACGATGGCCCTCCTCTCGGGAACGTCGGACCCGATCTCCGCCGGACAGGGGTACGGATGGGGACTTCCGCTCTGGTTCGGCGTCATCATGGGAACGGTGGTTGCGGGGCTGACGGGGCTGATCGCCGCGGTCCCGGCGCTGCGATTGCGCGCGGACTATCTCGCCATCGTCACGCTGGGGCTCTCGGAGATCATCCGACTGCTGGCCCAGTCGCGGGACGTCTCGACCTGGACCGACGAGACGTTCGGCTTCGCCACCGGCGGCGGCAGGGGCTTTTTCCTGCCCGACCGGCCGACGGAGGCCATCTGGGGCACGGACGCGGGCCAGTCGTTCGTCGAGCTGTTCACCGTCGAAATCGGCGGCGACGAGGTCACGCTCGTCCGGGAGTCGATCATCGCGGACTTCAGTTGGTCGCTCGTCATGATCGTCTTCCTGGCCGGCATCTACTGGCTGTTGCGCCGGATCGGGTACTCGCCGTTCGGTCGCGTGCTCAAGGCCATCCGCGAGGACGAACTCGTCGCCCAGTCGCTGGGCAAGGACACCCGCTGGTTCAAGATCAAGGTGTTCATGCTGGGCTGTGCGCTGATGGGGCTGGGCGGCATCCTCTGGCAGGGGAGCCAGGGAACAGTCACCCCCGATTCGTTCCGGCCCATCGTGACGTTCTACGTGTTCATCGCGCTGATCATCGGCGGGTCGGGATCGAACACGGGCAGCGTCGTCGGCGCGATTCTGTTCGTCGGCCTGCTGTTCGAAGCGCCGCGCCGGGTCGGGTCGATCATCGAGGCGTGGATGAACCTCAGTAGTGCGCCCAATACGTTCCACGACGCGCTCGGAAGTCTGGCCTCGCTCGACGTCGGGGGGTTCGTGGCGTACTTCATCGACAACCTGGGACCGCTCCAGTTCGTCATCCTCGGTCTCGTACTGGTCGTCATCGTCCAGCGCAGGCCGGAAGGGATGCTCGGTCACCGCACCGAAGTCGCCGCCGCAATCGACCTGGAACGGGGTGAGATCGATGAGTGACGCGGCCGCGGACGCGACCGAAGCCCCGCCGGCCGAGGCGGCCGACGAGGCGGACGACAGCGAGCACTCCGGGCCGCCCCTGGAGGTGCGGAACCTCCGCAAACTGTTCGGCGGTATCGTCGCGGTCGACGACGCGAGCTTCACCGTCGAACAGGGCAGTCTGACGGGGCTCATCGGGCCCAACGGAGCCGGGAAATCGACGACGTTCAACTGCATCACGGGGGCGCTCAAACCCGACGGCGGAACGGTCCGCTTCCAGGGCGAGGACATCACCGGCATGCGCCCGGAACAGGTGGCCAACCGCGGCCTGGTCCGGACGTTCCAGATCGCGCGGGCGCTCCCCGAGATGACCGTCGTCGAGAACCTCATGCTCGCACCACAGGGACAGATGGGCGAGAAGCTGTGGCGGTCGGTTCTCCCGGCCGCCCGCGATTCCGTCGTCACACAGGAACGGGAGTTGCGCGAGCGCGTCTGGGAAACCCTGGAGTTTTTCGAGATCGACCACCTCGCCCACGAGCGGGCGGGCAACCTCTCGGGCGGACAGCAGAAACTGCTTGAGATGTCGCGCGCGATGATGACCGACCCCGACATGCTGTTGCTCGACGAACCGATGGCAGGCGTCAACCCGACGCTCGAAGACAAACTGCTGGAACGCATCCACGACCTCCGGGAAGACGGGTACACTTTCCTGCTCGTCGAACACGACATGGACATCATCATGGAGAACTGCGAACGCGTCATCGTCATGCATCAGGGGAGCGTCCTGGCGGACGACGAACCGGAACGGGTCCGGTCGAACGAGAAGGTCATCGAAGCGTACCTGGGGGAAGACATATGAGCGACGAGAGAGTCAGACCACAGACTGCGACAGGGGACGCACAGCCAGCCGGGGAATCATCCGACGAGGGCGTCTCGGCACACAGGGACGCGATTGCGGCCACACCGGAGTCGTCGATCCTGCAGGTGCGGGACCTGGACGCCGGCTACGGCGACCTCCAGATTCTCGAAGACGTCGACCTGGACGTCGGCGACGGCGAGTACGTAACCATCGTCGGCCCCAACGGTGCCGGGAAATCGACCGTGATGAAATCGGTGTTCGGGCTGACCACCTACATGAGCGGGGCGATCCGGTTCAAAGGCGAGGAGATTCAACAGGAGCCACCCGAGCGGATCATCCACAAGGGCATCAACTACGTTCCCCAGAACGACAACATCTTCCCGAACCTCTCCGTCGAGGAGAACCTGGAGATGGGGGCGTACATCCTGGACGAGGTGCCACAGGACCGGCTCCGGGAGGTATACGAGCGGTTCCCCATCCTGGAGGAACGGAAAGACCAGCGTGCGGGGTCGATGTCGGGCGGGCAACGACAGATGGTCGCGATGGGCCGGGCGCTGATGCTCGACCCCGACCTGCTGTTGCTCGACGAGCCCTCCGCGGGGCTCGCACCGGACCTCGTCACGGACATGTTCGACCGCATCGACCGCATCAACGACGACGGAACGGCCGTCCTCATGGTCGAACAGAACGCCAAGGAGGCACTCCGGCGCTGTGACCGGGGCTACGTCCTCGCACAGGGCCAGAACAGCTACGCCGACACCGGCGACCGGTTGCTCGCCGACGACGACGTCCGCCAGCAGTTCCTCGGCGGGTGAGCGGGGACCGAGCGTCGGCTCCCCGTCTCTGCACTGCTTCTCAAAAAAACGAGTATCGGTGTCTCGGTGTCTACGACGGCGGCTGGTAGTCCTCGACGGTCCGCTGGGTCTCGATTTCCCCCTCCTGGTAGCGGACGACGTCGTAGGAGGCGGCGACGATGTCGCCGTTGTCGTCGAACTCCACGGGCGAGGAGGCACCCTGATACTCGATCTCCTCGCCCTCTGCCGCCATCTCGACGCCCTCGGCGAGGTTCTCGGAGGTGACCTGCGTGCCGCCGGGGTTGGCGACCTCGCGGATGTTGTCCCGGATCGCGGTGCCGTCGTTCTCGCCGGCGCGGGCGTTCGCGAGGATGAAGACCGCGGCGGCGTCGTACGCATGGGAGTTGAAGACGCTGGGCGATTCACCCCACTCTTCCTCGTAGAGTTCGGCGAACCGTTCCGCGCCGGGACCGTCGGCCGCCGGCGCGGTCCCCCACACGTTGTTCATGGGATTACCGACCTCGTCGGGCAGGTCGCTGTCGATGAGTCCGTCCGGGACGATGACGGGGAACGTCTCGTCGTACCCCTCGTAGAAGTCCCGGAACAGCTGGATACCGGACTGCGGGAAGCCGACGACCCACAGGAAGTCCGGATCGGCCCCCATCGCGGTTTCGAGTTGCGAGGAGTAGGACGGCTGTTCGGGCTCGAAGGACACCCGTTCGAGCGCCTCGCCGTCGTGTTCACTCTCGAAGGCGTTGACGAACGACTCTTCGAGTGCCTGCCCGTAGTCGTCGTTGAGGAACAGCGTCGACACCGTACTGGCGTCGAACTCCTCGACGGCGACCTGTGCGATGAGCGGCCCCTGCAGCGCGTCGCTGGGAGCCGTCCGGAAGATGTAGTCGTCGTCTTCGAGTTGGGTGACCGCCGGCGCGGTCGAGGACGGCGACATGCCGACGACCTCGTTCGGGATCAGCGACTCGCGGGTCACCTGCAGGTTGACGTTCGACGACGCCGAACCGACGATGGACGGAACGCCGGCGTCGACCATCGAGTTGGCCTCGCTGGCCCCCGCCTGCGGGTCGGTCTGGGTGTCGCCGGTCACGACGTCGAACTCGGCAGCGACCTCGCCGTCGAGCTGGCGCGCCGGCAGCCGCGCCCCGTCGCGGATGGTCACCCCGAGCGACCCCAGGTCGCCCGTCTCGGGCATCAGAACGCCGTACTGGATTTCCCGCCCATCGAGCATGCTCTCGGAATCGTCGGAATCCGCTGACCCGTCATCGTCGCTACTGTCGCCATCGCCGCCATCGTCGTCACCGACACAGCCCGCGAGCGCGCCCAGCGCGGTTGTAGCCCCCAGTGCACCTGCCGCTTGCAGTATCGAACGACGGTCGATTTTCTCCGTCATGGTGTGTTTCTATATACCAACCCTAGCATATTTATATTCTGCCACTCCCGACCGCGCTATCACTATCAAAATTCGATAAATTCTATATATTTATCAACGGTATTCCGAAATCAGCGATTGACTGGCTTTTCGGCACAGTTCGCACGCTTCGTACACCTAACTCGTGTGTAGCGACGGCAGGATGTTCTTCAGAGTGACCTGTTTGCGCGAAAAGGGACGGGCCGAACGGGGGCCTCAAGGGTTCGGGACCGTCCGCGACTCGGTTCTGTCGGTCCTCCTGTTGGAACTTACTGGCGCGCGCGACGGCGAGCGGTCCGTGGCGGTGGAGTCGATGGGCTGGTTCGTGGCGGGGATGGTGTTCGAGATGAACAGGACAACGGACATACCCGTGGGTTTGCCGGGGGAGAAAAAAGAGGTTTCGACGGGCACCGGGACGGACGATTCGTCACTGGACCCGGAGTCTCGTCCGGAAGAAGACGCCGTCGCGGTGGGCGTCGGGGTCGTCGGGGAGGTAGGTCCCCTCGGTTCCGCAGTCGGTCGTGAGCGGACAGACAGTCCGTTCGGGCGGCCACACCACCTCGACGCCGCCGGTGGTCCGAACGTCTGCTTCCTGCCGGTAGGTCAGCGTCGACCCGTCCGGCTGGACGAGCGTCACCCGGAGGACGACGCGGTCGGTTTCGCCGACCCGAACCGACTCGCCGGGGACCGCGTCGAGTCGGGCACGGTCCCCGGTCAGCGACCACGAGACTGCGACTTCGTCGGCGGGGTCGTCGACGGTGTACTCGACGTGGCCGTCGGTGCCCGTCGAGAGCCGAACCCGCGCCCGGTCGACCCGCGGGGGAACGCCGACGACCGTTTCGCCGGTGACCGACTCGCCGCCGCGAACGTCGAGCCCTTCGAGTTTCGGCCGGACGTGCTGGCCCGGGTCGGGCGACCACTCGCCGCGGTAGGTATAGCGGTGATAGCGCCGGTCGGGGTAGGCATCGAGGACGGCGAAGTTCTCCGCCGGGCCCCTGTCGAGCGCGTAGACGACGGGACCGTCGAAGCCGGGGTCGTTGCGGAGGTACTGGAACGGATGGTTCTGCCAGTCGCCATACGGCGTCGGGAGGAACACGAGGTCGTTCTCGAAAGTCGTCGCCTCGATGGGTTCGTAGGCCGCCTCGTACTTCTCCGTGTGGGCGGCGTTGCGCTCGAGGGGCGTGGCGACGAGCGGGGCGGTGAGCGCACCGAGCACGAGCAGACTGGCGAGCACGCCCAAAAGCGCCAGCCGCGACGGGGAGCCCAGCCTGGACGACCCCGGGGACCCGGACAGGCGGGGGGCGAGCCACCGCCACCCGGCGACGAGGCCGACTGCGGCGAACACCGAGACGGGGACGAGAAGGTCGAAGTGGTAGATTGGGCCGAACTGGGAGACGAGGCCGTCGGTCGGGTCCGAGGGCGTGCCCAGCACGTTGTAGTTCCCCCAGAAAAACAGGTTCCCGAGCGGGATGGTCACGAACAGGCCGGCGAGGACGAGCGCGGCGTCGTCGCGGGGCGTCCACGCCCCGCCAGTCCGACGGCGACGCACCCACCGCCGGAGGACAGTTCCAATTCCGGCCGCCGCGAGAAGCGTTCCGACCGGTCCGGCAACGACCCACCGGGTGGTGAGATACCGGAGGACGTAGCCGTTCGCGCGGAGCGCCACCTCCGGCGTGTACGTGATGGCGTGGCTCAGAATGTGCCGGCGGCCAAAGCCCGGCCCGTCGAGCGGGGCGAACGCCTCGAAGGGGAACGTCAGCGGCGACCCTGTCAGCCGGGCGTTGTACGCCAGCGTGACGCCGACGAACGCCAGGCCACCCAGCCCGGTGACGGTGTGGCGGACGACCGGGGACTGGAGCGGACGGAGGCCGCCGTCGCGCAGCGCGACGACAGTCCGGTAGCCCGCGTGGGCGACAAAGGGGAGCGCGAACAGCAGCGCCGTGAACGGGCGGGCGAACGCCGCCAGGCCGATGGCGACCCCGGCGAGCGCGGCGGCTGGAAGCGACTCCTCGCGGATACCCCGAACGTAGGCAACGGCGAACGCGAGGTTCAGGAACGTGGTCGGGGCGTACGGGAGGAAGGTTGCACTCGTCACGAGCGCGAGCGGCGACGCCGCGTACAGCGCGGCGGCGACGAGACCGACGGGCCTGTCGGCGACCATCGAGGCCAGCAGGTAGACGAGAAACGTGTTCCCGGCGGCGACGGCGGCGAGCGTCACGCGAGGCTCGCCGAACAACGCCATCGGGACGGCGTACATCGCCGCCGGCACGGGCGCGTACTTCGGGTACAGGCGGCCGCCGTCAGCGACGAAAAACCACGGCCGGAACGCCCCCGCGAGGTCGCCGGCGAACAGTTCGAGTTGTCCCTCGAGGAGCATCGCGGCCTGCTGGAGGTAGACGGCCTCGTCGTGGTTGCTCGAATGGAACTCGAAGACGGACGTTGCGACGAGAAAGACCGCGACGCCGGCGACCGACGCGAGGAGTGCGGCGAGGAACGGTTCCGGGCGTCGCCGGTAGCTGTCGCGGAGACGGGCGCGGAGGCGGTCGCCCGGGAGCCGGGAGACGAGCGACGACAGGGGACGGGGCAACGAGCGCACGGCTGGTTCGTCAGAGGTCGATGCCCGCCTCGCGCATGAGGTCGACCGTCGGCTGGAGGTCCGACAGCCGCGTCAGATCGAGGTCGGGCACGTCCAGTTCGTCGATGGTCGGCAACTCGCCGACTGGTTCGACCTCGGGGATGAGCGGGTACTCGAAGGTGGTGCGGGCGAAGTAGTCCTGTGCCTCCGAGGAGAGCAGGTGCCTGACGAAGTTCTCGGCGAGGTCGGGTTCGTCGGTGGTGTCGATGACCGTCGCGCCCGCGACGTTGAACACCGCCCCGGCGTCGCCGCTGGTGAACGCCGTTGCGATGGGCGCGTCGGGGTCGCCGTCGAGCACCCGCTGGATGTAGTAGTGGTTCGTGAGCCCGGCGTCGATCTCGCCGTCCGCGACCGCCTCGCAGACGGCGAACTCGTCTGGGTACGACCGGATGCCGGCGTCGACGACGCCCTCCAGCCACTCGCGGGTCGCCTCCTCACCTTCGAGGATGCGCATCGCGGTGACGAACGCCTGGCAGGAGCCGTACACCGGTGCCCAGCCGAGGTCGCCCTCGAAGTCGGGGTAGGCCATGATGTCGTCGGGGAGGTCCGCCTCGTCGTAGACCTCGGTGTTGTACGGAACCGACCGGGCGCGCCCCGACGTGCCGACCCACGTGTCCGTGCTGAACTCCGGTCGGACCATCTCGCGGACCTCCGCCGGGAGCGAGCGGGTGCGGTCCTCGTCAGCCAGGACGCCCAGCGACCCCGCGTTCACCGAATAGAACACGTCCGCGGGGGTCCCGTCGCCCTCGTTGAGTATCTGGTTGACGTGGTCGGTCGAACTGTTGTACCGGACGTCGAGTGCGAGGTCGTCGTAGTGGTTGTCGATAGCGCGCATGAGGTCACCGACGAGGAACTTGTTGCGCCCCGAGTAGACGGTGAGTTCCCCCGAGAGGTCGGGCATCTCCGAGACCGGGGTGCCACCCTGCTCGCCGCGACCCGCCCGGCCGTAGCCGATGATGCCGAGGTCCTCGCCATCGTCGTCTTCCAGTAGCCCTGTACAGCCCGCGAGGCTGGCAGTCCCGAGCGCCGCCACACCCGCCAGGAACCGCCGTCGTCCGCGCCGTTCGTCCGTCGTGTGTCGTGAGTTCATGTCTATCACCTCGGTGAGTCAGTCGTCCGCAACTGCGGGGGTCCGTCCGAGCGCTCCGGGAGCGCCGAGCTGGTCGAGGCAGTCGAGCCAGTCGAGCATGTGCTCGCCGACGTGGTTGAAAAACGCGCCGTTGTTGTACTCGCTCCAGTCGCCGTCGGCGAGTTCGGTGGCCATGGCCTCGAAGACGCCGGCGTAGGACGCCGCGTCCGCGCCGACGCCGTCGACGACTTCCCAGAGGTGCTCGTTGAGTTCCAGCCCCGCGACCTCGTTTGCGAGGTCGTCGAACGTCGAACGGGGGGCCTTGTCGTGGCGACAGAGGGGAGCGCCGTTGTATATCTGCGTGCCGAACACGTCGCAAGCCCGTTTGAGGAACACGCCGCTCCAGATGTCGTCGAACCGGCCCACGTCCCACTCGTTGTCGTCCATGGGAAGCTGGTAGAACGCGGGGATGACCTCACGCCTGAACGCCAGGTTCATCGAGCAGACCGTGAGGTAGTTGCCCGGCGCGGCGACGAAGTCGCCGGTCGTCCGGGTCCGGGCCTGCCCCTGGAGGTCGCCGTCCATCAGGATGCGAACCGCATCCAGGTCGGGCACGTTCGTCCACAGCCCCTGGGAGACGACCACGTCCTCGACGTGGGTGGTGGTCGTCTCGACAGTCTCGCCCATCGCCGAGTAGGGATACCCGCGCGGGTACAGCCCGTGTTCGTCGGCACGCTGGTAGAGCACGTTCACCCACTGCTCGTCCGAGGCGACCGTCTCGACGTCGCCCTCGAACGCGAGGTTCCGGAGGTGTCGACCGAAGAAGTCCACGTCCCCGTGAGGGCGCGTGTCGTCGTCGATGAACACGCCGTACTCGAATCTCGGGTTCGCCCACATGTACAGCAATCCGAAGCTGGTTTCGGCGTGCCTCGCCGCCGGCACCAGGTGGCTGTACTCCGCGATGCCGTGGCGCTCGTAGAACTCCCGGCGGCGCGTCCCGTCGAACACCTCACCCGAGACGCCCAGTTCGTCGAGCATCGCCCGCATCTCGGCGGTGTCACAGAAGTCCTCGGTCACCAACAGCACGTGCAGCCGCGAGCAGTCGAACCCGTGCTCGCGGGCGTTCTCGACGTACGCACGCATGCAATCGTACTCCCGTATCGTCGGGACGACGACGCAGATGTCCTGGCTCATCTCACTACCCGAATTTTTTTAGGACTGCCTAAAAACCTGTCGAATCTTAGGCGGACCTAAACTCAGCCGTGGCGGGGGAACTAGAGGCCTTTCTGGCTGTCCTGGGTGAGAAGAACGACCATCGAGAGCCCGGAGATGGCGAGCAACAGGAGGGCGGGGAGGGCGGCATACTGGTAGGAAGCGGCCTCCTGGGCGCGCCACATCTGGGTGACGATGGTCTCGAAGCCGGTGGGACGGAGGACGAGTGTGACGGGGAGTTCCTTCATCGTGGTGAGGAACACGAGCGCCATGCCGGCGACGATGCTGGAGCCGATGAGCGGGAGCGTGACCCGCCGGAACGCGCCGAACGGGCCTTCGCCCAGCGTCCGGGCGGCCTCGACGAGCGTCGGGTCGACCTGGCTCGTTCCGGAGCGGACGATGCCGACGGCCTGGGACATGAACCGGACGACGTAGGCGAACACGAGCAGGGGAACCGTCTGGTAGAGGATGGGCGCGTAGCCGGAACCGAAGTACACGAGCGCGAGCGCGAGGACGATGCCCGGAACGGCAAAGCCGACGTAGGTCGTCCGCTCGAAGAGGGCTGACAGCCGGGAGCGATGTCTGGCGGCGTAGTAGGCGATGGGAAGCGCCGCGAGCGCCGCGACGACGGCCGTCGCGGTGGCGACGAGCACCGAGTTGAGTGCGTGCGTCGCCTCGAACGCCAGGTCCGAGCGGACGCTACTGCCGGTCCGCGTGACCCAGAGCCCGAGTATCCAGACGGGGACCGCAAGCGCGAACGCGGCGACGCCCGCGGGGAGCGCCATCGCCGGCCAGCGCCATCGACCCAGCGTGACCGCGGGACCGTCCGTTCCGGCGTCGCCCCTGAGCGTGTCGTCGGCCCGGACCCGCGATTCGAGCGCGAGGACCACCACGACGATGGCCAGCAGATGCAAGGAGAGCAACGCCGCGTAGTCCGAACTGAACGTCCGGTACTCGACGAAAATCTGGCGGGTGAACACCGGGAGTTGCATTATCGTCGGCGTCCCGAAATCGGAAACGGCGTACAGCGCGGCGAGCAACCCCCCGGCAGCGGTCGCCGACCGGATGTGGGGGAGCGTGACCCGCCGGAACGCCGACCACCGGCTGTGGTTGAGCGTCTTGGCCGCCTCGACGAGCGTCGTATCCAGCGTCAGCAACGCGGCGCGGGCGGTCAGATACACGTAGGGGTACGTATAGAGCGTGATGACGAAGATCGTCCCGCCGAGGCCGTATATCTCGGGGAGGCGCTCGACCCCCAGGGGCGCGAGCAGGTCCTGGAACTCGCCGCGAGGGCCGAAAGCCGAGACGAACGCGAACGCGCCGACGTAGCTCGGAATCACGAGCGGTAACGCGACCACGACGGTCCAGAACCGCCGGAAGGGCAGGTCCGTCCGGGTCGTCAGGTACGCCAGCGGGACCCCGAGCAGTATCGACAGCGCGGTCACGCCGCCCATCAACAGCAGGCTGTTGACGAGCACCTCCAGTGTCGCCCCCCGCACGAGGAGGTCCCACGCGCGCCCCGCGTCGACCTGTGCGGCCTCCAGCACGAGCCACGACACCGGAAACACCATGTTCGCGGCGATGACCGCACACAGGAGCGCTAGCGCGAGCGACACCAGTGATCCGAAACGGCGCTCGGACCGCTCACGGACCTGCTCTATCGGACCCGCCATCTAGCGGAACGAAGTCGCTCCAACGACTATAAGTTTTAGGTTTGCCTAATCCAGCCATGGAGCTGTCCAGACGCGACGCGCTCGCGGCGCTTTCGGCGCTCGGGACGGCCGCGACAGCGGGGTGTGCGGTGCGGTCGCCGCAAGCGGACGGGGCGGACGCAGACGCGACTGGGGCGGACGCCGACAGCGTGGCCGACCGCGAGGCGGCAGTCGAGACGTACGTCGCACTCGCGGAGGTGGTGTATCCCTCGGCGGTGTCGGGCGTCGAGGAGTTCGTGCGGTCGTTCGTGCCGGCGCGACTCGACCGCGAGGGACACGGCGAGGCGATGCGCGAGGCGGTCGCCGACCTGGACGACGTGGCCGGGGAGTGGCACGGTGACGAGGTGACCGCGCTGTCGGTCGAGACCCGCGACCAGTTGCTGCGGGAGGTGGGTGCGAATACGGCAGACGAGAACCCCGAGGGAACGCTGGCCGAGCGAGTCCGGTTCTACGTGGTCAACGAACTCCTGCTGGCGCTGTACACCTCGCCGACCGGCGGGGAGTTAGTTGGTATCGAGAACCCCCAGGGGCATCCGGGCGGGACTGGCTCGTATCAACGGGGGCCGAGTCATGAATAGGTGGCGACTCGACGGACTCTGTTCGCTCTCTAGGTACTGTCGTCGCTGCGCCTATCTCGGTCTCGAAAGCCCCCGCTGGCTCGACTCGGGGGCACCGGAAGACTCGCTTCGCTCGTCTCCCGAGGTTCCGCTCGCTGTGCTCGCGGAACACTCGCTGCGCGCTTCCCTCACCTCGTTCGGTCCAGTGCTTGCGTCGTCCGCCGTCGTCGACCACCGGGTATCGGAGATTCCCGAGCAGTCGGCGGCGAAGCCGACGACGACAGCGGCCCCTTTCAGTCCACCCAAACGGGCCACACACCTCCCCAGCCGATTCGCTCGTTCCCTCCGGTCACTCGCTCATCCCTCGCACGGTGTCGGCTTGCGGCCCTCGCAGATGCTCGGGCACGCTCGCAAGCGCGCGCCGACCCCACGTTCTGGATGGGGGGAAAGAACACAGAGAGGAACTACGTCGAGACACATCGTCGGGTCCGGGAGGTACCAGTGACCATGAATGGCGACCGTCAGCCAGTCGAGGACGCCGACGTCTGTGTCGTCGGGGCGGGACCGGCAGGCGCGCTCGTCGCGTCGCGTCTCGCGGCGGCCGGCCACGAGGTGGTGATTCTCGACGCCGGGCCGCGGTTCGACCCCGAGGACCGACTCGAACGCCAGGAACGGGCCATCCGTCCCTACTACGACCGGCCGGACGTCTGGGACGGCGACCCCGAGCGCGACGCTCACTCGGCCAGCGGCGAGTGGTTCTACCCGCTGAACCACGCGCGGGTGAAAGGCGTCGGCGGTTCGACCCTCCACTGGCAGGGGATGGTGATGCGCCTCCACGAGGACGACTTCAACTCCCGCCGCCGAACGGGAACTCGGGGTGGCGGGCGCGATGGACAACCCCTACGCGCCGCCGCGCGAGGAGCCGTTTCCAATGCCCGCGTTCCCGCCCTCCTACAGCGATTCGCTGTTCGCCGAGGCCTGTGCCGACCTGGGCATCGACATGCACTCGGTCCCGAACGCCCGCAACTCCGAACCCTACCAGGGTCGCAGCGAGTGTGTCGGCTACGGGACCTGCCAGCCGGTCTGCCCGTCAGGGGCGAAATACGACGCGACAGTCCACGTCGAGCAGGCGGAACGAGAGGGGGCGACGGTCATCGACCGCGCGCCGGTCCAGCGCCTCGACCACGGCCCCGACACCGTCGAGGCGGCGGTCTATGCGACCCCCGACGGGGAGACACACAGGCAGGAAGCCGACGCGTTCGTCGTCGCCTGCGGCGGCGTCGAGACGCCCCGCCTGCTCCTCCTCTCGGACTCGGAGCACTACCCCGACGGCCTCGCAAACTCCAGCGGCCTCGTCGGGCGCTATTTCATGGACCACCTCTTTGCCGGCACCGGCGGCGTGCTGGACGAACCGACGCGACAGAACCACGTCGGCTTTCTCACCAGCGAATCCCACCAGTTCTACGACGACGCCGACCGGGAGGTGGGGCCGTTCAAACTCGAATTCTTCAACTACGCCGGCCCCTCGCCGGTCGAGTCGGCGCTGTCGGGCGACGACTGGGGCGACACACTGCTGGAGGAGTTGCGCGAGGCGTACGGCAACCACGTCGCCGTCGGCGCGCTGGTCGAACAGCTCCCCCGAGAGGACAGCTACGTCGCGCTCGACCCCGACCGCACCGACGACCACGACAATCCGGTGCCCGACGTCCACTGGTCGGTCGGCGAGCGCGCACTCCGGACTATCGAACGCGCGAACGAAATTCAGGAGGCAATCTTAGAGGAACTCGGGGCCGAAATCACCTGGCAGGTCGGTCCCGACTCGACCGGCCCGGCCTATCACCACATGGGAACGACGCGGATGGGAACCGACCCCGAGGCGAGCGTCGTGAACCCGAGGCTGCAAACGCACGACCTGGCGAACTGCTGGCTCGTCGGCAGTAGCGTCTTCCCGACCGGCGGTGCGATGAACCCGACGCTGACCATCGCCGCACTGGCGCTCAGGGCCGCCGCGCACGTCGACGAAACGCTATCGTGAACCACGACCGCTCAGAGCGGACCGGTCGCCCCACCCGCCTCGGCTTTGGCTTTCCCCTCGGTATCCTCGCCGTCGTCGTCCGGTTCGCTCCCCTCGCTCGACTTGCTCCGGCGCATCGCCACCCACGTGATGACGACGGCGAACCCCAGGAATCCGACGACCAAAAACGCCGGCCCGCCGGCCAGCGCCATGCCGATGCCGGCGACGAGGCTCACTGTGAAGAGTACTCCGTAGATGTTGGGGCGAGGAAGGTCTGACTCGCTCATGGCACGGCGTAGGGTGCCCCCCGACAAAACTCTTCGCGGGAGCGACGCGACAGGACCGGTTTTTAGGCAAACCTAAAAGTATAAGTTCGACCGGTGGAAAGCCCGGGTAATGAGTCGAACACGGGCCGACCGGACCGGGAGCAGTGACCGAGACGAGAACAGCGAGTTCACGTTCGCGGACGTGAGCGTCGTGATGGGGACGTACAACGAGGAGGCGGCCATCGGGAACGTGCTCTCGGACGTCGAGCGCGTCACCGACGGCGAGGCGGAGGTCGTCTGCGTCGACGGGTCATCGGACCGGACCCCCGAGATCGCCCGCGGCCACGGTGCACAGGTCATCGAGCAGGAGCCACAGGGCTACGGCGTCGCTGTCAGGGAGGCGATTCTCGCGCCCGAGAGGCCCGTCGTCGTGACGACGGACTGTGACGACACCTACCCGATGGAGCAACTCCCCGAGTTTCTCGACGCCATCAACGCCGGTTACGACGTGGTCAGCGGCGACCGACTCTACCACGGTGCCGACGCGATGCCGGCGTTCAACCGCCTCGGGAACCACCTCTTTGCCCTCCTGGCGAGCGCCCTGATGGGCGAGCGCGTCCACGACACCACGACGGGGATGCGTGCCTACCGCCGTGCGGTCGTCGAGGGGATCGAGTGGACCGAGAACACCGGACTCTCCGCCGAACTGCTGATCCGGCCGCTGATGCGGGGCTACGACGTGCGGGAGGTCCCCATCGAGTACCGCGAGCGGGCCGGCGAGTCGAAACTCGACCCCATCGAGGGCGGCGCGGCAATCGCAAGGTCCATCGTGACGGTCTGTCTCGAAGAACGGTTCCGATAGGGAGACGTCCAACGAGCGGGCGGTATCGCATTCCTTTTCGCGCTTGCTCGACGAGTGGGGGTATGCACGTCCGGGAAGGCAACGTTGAGCTAGCGGTGCCCGAACAGGAGGAGGGTGCCGGGAGCGAGGTGTTTTTCAACCCCGTACAGGAACTCAACCGGGACGTGACCGTCGCAGTCCTGCGGGCCTACCGCGAGCGGGAGCCCCGCGCGGAGACGTACCTCGACGCGATGACCGCGAGCGGCGTCAGGGGCGTCCGGGCGGCCGCCGACGGCTGGGGCGTGACCTGCTGTGACTTCGACAGCGACGCCGTGGAACTGTGCCGGGAGAACCTCGCGCGAAACGGCCTCGACGCCACGGTCGTCAATCGGGACGTCAACGCCCTGCTCCACGAGGACTACTTCGACGTCGTCGACCTCGACCCGTTCGGGTCGCCTATCCCGTTCGCTGACGCCGCGTTTCAGGGGACGCGAAACCTCCTGTGCGTGACCGCAACCGATACCGCGCCGCTGTGTGGCGCGCACTTCAAAAGCGGCGTCCGGCGATACTCGGCGGTGCCGCGAAACACCGAGTACCACGCCGAGATGGGCGTGCGAATCCTGCTCTCGGCGCTGGTCAGGACGGGAGCACGCTACGACATCGCGCCGCGCCCGCTGGTGACCCACGCGACGAAACACTACGTCCGGACGTACCTCGAACTCGACCGCGGGGCGACGGAGGCCAACGCGGCGGTCGACGAACTGGGCCACATCCATCACTGCGAGCACTGCCTGTATCGCGACAGCGAGGCCGGCCTCATCGCCGACCCGCCGTCGGCCTGTCCCAACTGCGGGCACGGCGTCCAGACGGCCGGGCCGGTATGGCTCGGGGCGACCTGCGAGGCGTCGTTCGTCGAGGCCGTCGCCGACGCGGTGAGCGACGATTTCGGCACGGCCGACCGGGCCCGTGACCTCCTCGCAACGCTCGCCGCCGAACTCGACACCCCGACGCACTACGACCAGCACCGGCTGTGCAAGCGGTGGGGACGGCCGGCCACGTCGATGGAGACGTTCCTCGACGCGGTGCGGGAGGGAGGCTATCCGGTCTCGCGGACGCACTACGGCGGGACGACGTTCAAGACGACCGCTCCGGTCGCGGAGATACGCGAACTGACCGGGGACCGCTAGGAGGTCAGCGCGCGGCTGTCCGGGTGAGAACGGAGAAGACGGACAGGTAGACCGGGCGAAGGAAGTAGTTCACCATGCCGACGAAGCCGGCGAACCCGCCGAGCGCCTGCAGTTCGGCGGGCGAGGCGTCCGGGTAGCCGGCAAAAAGCACGGCGGCGAGAAACGGCGCGAGCCACAGGTCCCGTGCGTACTCGCCGAGGTCGTGACCGAGCGCCGTCGGGAGCGAGGACAGTTCGGAGCGAAGCGCGGCGAGGCCGACGCCGAGCACGACGAGGGCAATCATAAAGGGGAGTGACGCGCCGACGCCGACGAGGCCGGGTCCGATGAGTACCGCGCTGGTCACGAGTAACACGACCGTCGCGCGGAGTGTCAGCTCCTGCCAGTCGTCCATACCGGGTGGTCGACTGCCGAAGATTAAGGGCTTTCGAGGCGAAGTCGCGCTGCAACCGTCAGCCTCTACGCGGGCGGGCCTGTCCTGTCCGCGATTGCGCTGGCTATCGGTGTAACTGGCGTGCTGGCCGCGTTCGTCCCGCTCGTTGGGAGTGTGCTCCGGCAACTGGCCGGGTCGCTCGGCCTGGTCGTCGTGTTGCCAGCCGTGTTTTTTCCCCTGTACTACGTCTTCCCGGGCCGCAACGTGACCGTCAGGGAGGGGGTTCCCGGGGCGGTGTTCGCCGCGACGCGGCGGGCGATACTCGGGAGGGTGTTCGGGCTCTATGCCTCCTATGCCGGCGGGTTCCAGCTATACGGCGTCCTCGGAGGCGTCCTGCTCGTGCTCGTGTGGTTTTACAGTGTCACGCACGAAGATTCGTCACGGTCAGGTGGTCCTGAAGCGCATCGGTCTCGAAGTCCTCGTCTGCGACGACAAACTCGTCACCAGTCGAGCGCGCGGTCGCGGCAATCATGGCGTCTCTGATAGCGAGTTGTTCACCGTCACTCGTCGCCTTATCCTGTAATCTCGCGGCTTCGAGGGCAAGCTGCTCGTTGAACGGAAGCGACTCGACACCCCCGAATTGTTCCCGTTCAGCTACTACGTCTGTTGTACCAGCGCCGACCTGCCCGTTGAGAACTTCGAAAACGCAGATTGTCGAGGTCAACCACGGACGCTCCGGGTCGAGGTAGTCGATAACCTCATCATTCCCCCGGAGGTACTCGATAATCGTTGAACTGTCGAGAAATGTCATCGCCAGTTCTCCCGCGACTCTCGGATTCTCTCTTTCGCCTGCTCTGCTTTTTCGTCCGACCACGCCCCTGCCTTGATGGGTTCCTCGTTGGAGGTCACGCGCTCAAGGAACTCGTCCCACGTCTCATCGTCACGCTTGAGATTATCGAGTCGTTCCTTCGTCGATTCATCGACCGGGATTGATGTTCTGCTCATGTGCATTCGTAATAAATTTAGACTTGAATTTCTTCCGGTGGTTCTGAATTGAGTGTCTGTCTAGATCGTCTGGGAGTGGTCGTATCGGCGTTCTGTTGTCGGTATCGTGGCGTGTCTGAGCCGATTTCTCACTCCTAGAGTGTACTCCTTCGGCGGACTGGTGCTGGTCGTTCGGTGCAACCATCAACCCCGTCGTCGCTGGTCGCTTCCAAGACCGGCAACTACAACAGGGCTCGCTACGAGAAATTGACTAGCGAGCGACTATGGGTGAAGCTGACGGGCCAAACGACGATCCGGACGACCAGGGTCCGAACGAACCGGATGACAGACCGGGCGAGGACGGCGTGCCAGCCGACGAACCGAGCGACCAGCCCGCAAGCGACGACAGCGCGGACGAAGACAGCGCGGGCGAGGAGGCTCCGGGTGACACAGGGACAGCAGGGGAAAGCGAGCCGACGAGTCGGGCCCAGGAGCAACGCAGTATGGCGACCCGGGCGGAACTCCTGAAACTCCGGGAGGAGCTAGAGGAGTTCGAGGAGGAGATAGAGGACCGGACGGTCGACCGGGAGAGCCTCGAACGCGACCTCAAGAAGTACGTCCGGCGACGGGTACGACGCGGCCACGCGAGGGGATGGGGACCGTACCTCGTGTTGCTGTACGGGACGGCGATGACGCTCGGGGCGTTCTACTATCTCGGCGGCGTCTGGGCCATCCTGGCGATGCTCGTCATCTGGCTCTCGACGCTGGGGCTGTATACGCTGATGATACTGGTCGGAATCACGTTCACGGCAATCGGCGTTCCGCGCCGCCTGGTCGAGCGGATACGGAATCTGCGGGGCTGACATCCTCCCACGACTGAAGTCGTGGGGTTCCCCGCGTTCGGGGTCGGGCCGGCCATCGCACCCGACAAAACGGTGCGTGGGTCCGGGCCGTCCGACGGAGGCAAGCTTCCACCCGGCGGGTGTACTCCGGTTCGTGCTCGGTACTTCGGCCCGTTGCAGGGTGTGGCATGTTGCACGTCCCGGCAGGGACGCGGTATCCGCTCGCACAGCGCCCGATACCGCGTCGGGCGACCGCCCGCCATTTGACGGCGGCCGGACACGGGCCGTGCCATCGGCCTGCCTGTCCTTTGAGCCACGGTGGACAGGCTCGCACGCCGGCGGGGTTGGATTGGTCGTGCCGTCACCCCATCCCGTGTTGCAGGGGCAGGGGTACTGTGAGCACCGTGCGGTGCGTCTCGGCGGGAAGGACCCCAGCGTTTCCGGATTGGTTTCGGCGATTGAGTTACCGTCGAGTACGACCCCGAGCGGCCTAAATCCTGCGGTTGGGGGCACCAAGCGAACGCGATTCACCCCACCCCTTCAGGGGTGGGTTCTCTCGCTGTTTCCCCTATAGCGAACAGAACCGAATCCGGACCGTCGAATCCCGTCAGTTCAGAACTTTTCGAGATAGCGGTCGATTTCCCAGTCCGACACCTCGACGAGATACTCCTGGAACTCCTGGCGCTTGGCCTCGACGAACTTCTCGGAGACGTGAGGGCCGAGCGCGTCCATGATGACCTCGTCGGCTTCGAGCGCGTCGATAGCCTGCCCGAGGTTCGCCGGCAGGGTGTCGATGCCGTACTCCTCGCGTTTCTGTTCGTCGAACTCGTAGATGTTCTCGCGGACGGGGTCCGGACACTCCAGGTCGTTCTCGATGCCGTCCAGGCCGGCCTGGATCATGGCGGCGAGCCCGAGGTAGGGGTTGCACGACGGGTCCGGCGAGCGCAGTTCGATGCGCGAGGCCGCGGGGACGCGTGCGGCGGGCTTGCGGACCAGGGCCGAGCGGTTGACGTCACTCCAGGCGACATACACCGGTGCCTCGTAGCCCGGCACGAGGCGCTTGTAGGAGTTGACCGTCGGGTTGCAGACGGCCGTGAGCGCGGGTGCGTGACGGAGAATCCCGGCGAGGAACTGTCTCGCCGTCTCGCTCAGGTTGAACTCGTCGTCGTCGTCGTGGAAGGCGTTGTCGCCGTCCTCGAACAGCGAGAGGTGCGTGTGCATCCCCGAGCCGTTGATGCGCGCGATGGGTTTTGGCATGAAGGTGGCGTGCAGGTCGTACTGGGCGGCAATCGCCCGGACGACCGCGCGGAACGTCGCGATGTTGTCGGCCGTCGAGAGCGCGTCGTCGTACTTGAAGTCGATCTCGTGCTGGCCCTCGGCGACCTCGTGGTGACTCGCCTCGACCTCGAAGCCCATCTCCTCGAGACCGTAGATGATGTCGCCCCTGACATCCTGGGCGAGGTCCTTCGGCGCGAGGTCGAAGTACCCGCCGCTGTCGTGGATCGTCGTCGTCGCGCGGCCCTCCTCGTCCTCCTGAAACAGGAAAAACTCCGGCTCCGGTCCCGCGTTGACCTGATAGCCCAGCTGGCCGGCACGCCGGATGGCGTCTTTCAGCACGTGGCGCGGGTCGCCGACGAACGGCTCCCCGGTCGACGTATCGATGACGTCGCATATGAGCCGCGCGCTCGTGACCTTGTCGTTGTTGCGCCACGGCAGGATGGCGAACGTGCTCGGGTCCGGGTCGAGACGCATGTCCGACTCCTGAATCCGCACGAACCCGTTTATCGACGAGCCATCGAAGTAAATGCCCTCCGTGAACGCCTTCTCCGCCTGATCGGCTGGAACCGAGACGTTCTTGACTGTCCCCAGAATGTCGGTGAACTGGAGACGGAGAAAGTCGACGCCTTCCGTTTCGATCCGGTCGAGGACGGCATCCGCGTCCTGAGTAGAGTTTTCGGTTGTCATCTTTCGACACCAAATAGGGCGGTCTACACACACAAAAACCCACCTATATTTCGCAAACCTTGCCGTTCGGAGAAAAAAGTGGATATTCGTAAAATTCTAATGGGTGGCGCGAGTTAACCCAGTTGATGACGTACGAAAATCTAGACGAGAAATTGGTGAATGAACTTCTCGGGGACGGTCGGGCGAGTCTCCGGAGCCTGGCCGAGAATCTCGACGTCTCCGTGACGACAGTTTCCAACCACCTCTCGGCGCTCGAAGACGAGGGCATCATCCAGGGGTACACGCCCAAGATCGACTACGACGCGCTCGGCTACGACGTCACGGCAATCCTGCAGTTGAAAGTCGAGGGGAGCGCGCTCGTCGAGGTGACCGAGACGCTCACGGAGCACCGCCAGATGGTCAGCGTCTACGAGATCACGGGCGACCACGACATCGTCGCCATCGGCAAGTTCCGCGACACCGACGACATGAACGAGACGATCAAGGAACTGCTCACCGACCCGGAGATCAAGGAGTCGAACACCAGCGTCGTCCTCAATCCCGCCAAGGAACACGAGCAGTTCGAACTGGAACCCGAATAGCTCGCTTCGTCCCCAGCGGTTCACGCAGGGTAATGATCCAGAATCCACTCAAAAGAGATTACGGCAAAGATACAGTACCTCTCAGACTCGTTTAGATCGGCGTGCACCTGGTGTGCGTTGCTCTTAGAGCGTTATTTCTCTCCCGAAAATTAATTTGCCAACGTTTTCTAAGCCATTACGCCGATTTCACATAGCGCCGCCCATGCCGCCCATGCCGCCCATGCCACCCATGCCGCCGCCCATACCGCCGGGGCCGCCGGCAGGTTCGTCGTCGTCGTCGCCGCTGCCGCCCTTGAGGTCGCCGGCAGCGATGACGTCGTCGATGCGAAGCAGCATGACAGCGGCCTCGGTGGCGGACTCGATGGCCTGGGTCTTGACGCGGAGCGGTTCGACAGCCTCGCCCTCCATGTCGGCGACCTCGCCTGTGTTGGCGTCGAGGCCGAAGGAGGTATTGTCGCTGTCGTGCTCGCTGCGGAGTTCGACCAGCGAGTCGATGGGGTCGAGCCCGGCGTTCTCGGCGAGCGTGCGCGGGATCACGTCGATTGCGTCGGCGAACGACTCGACGGCGAGCTGTTCGCGGCCGCCGACGCTGTCGGCGAAGTCACGCAGCTGCAGCGAGAGCTCGGTCTCGGGGGCACCGCCGCCGGGGACGACCTTGCCGTCCTCCAGCGTCGCGGCGACGACGCCGAGCGAGTCCTGGATGGCGCGCTCGACCTCGTCGACGACGTGCTCGGTGCCGCCACGGAGGATGAGCGTGACCGCGCGGGCCTCGTCGACGTCCTCGACGAAGATTTTCTCGTCGCCGGCGAGTTCCTTCTCGGAGACCGAGCCGGCGAAGCCGAGGTCGTCGGCGGTGGTGTCCTCGATGTTGGAGATGACGCGGGCACCCGTCGAGCGGGCGAGCGCCTTCATGTCGGACTTCTTGGCGCGGCGGACCGCGAGGATGCCCTCCTCGGCGAGGTAGTGCTGGGCCATGTCGTCGATGCCCTTCTGACAGAAGACGACGTCCGCGCCGGCGTCGACGATGGCGTCGACCATCTCGCGGAGCTGCTTCTCTTCCTGGTCGAGGAACTGCTGAAGCTGTTCGGGGTCGGAGACGTTGACTTCGGTGTCGAGTTCGGTCTCGGGGACCTCGATGGCCGTATCGACGAGGGCGATGTCGGCGTCCTCTTTGAACTTGGGCATGTTGTCGTGGACGCGCTCCTTGTCGACGATGACGCCCTCGACGAGGTCGGACTCGTCGATGGAACTGCCGACGACGGTCTCGACCTGGACGTTGTCCGTGTCGATGCCCTCCTCGTCGGCGACCGACTGGATGGCCCGGACGACCAGTTCCGAGAGGTGGTCCTTGGCGTTCTCCGCGCCCTTGCCCGTCATCGCGGTTCGGGCGACGCTTTCGAGGGCCTCGGTGTCGTCTTCCTCGACCTCGATGGCGATCCCCTCGACGATGTTCTTGGCTTCCTCGGCGGCCTGGCGGTACCCCTGAGCCAGGATGGTGGCGTGGATGTCCTGGTCGAGGAGGTCCTCGGCCTTCGAGAGGAGTTCACCGGCGATGACGACCGCCGTGGTCGTGCCGTCGCCGACCTCGTCCTCCTGGGTCTGGGCGACCTCGACCACCATGTTGGCGGCCGGGTGCTCGATGTCCATCTCGTCGAGGATGGTGACGCCGTCGTTCGTGACGACGACGCTGCCCGTCGAATCGACGAGCATCTTGTCCATCCCTTTCGGGCCGAGTGTGGTCCGTACTGCCTCCGCGACGGCCGTCCCGGCCGTGATGTTCATCGACTGTGCGTCTTTCCCGGAGGTTCGCTGACTCTCCTCCGAAAGAACGATGAGGGGCTGGTTACCCATCTGTTGAGCCATAGTCACTCGAAGATTGAATGTGATTCTATATAAAAGTACTGGTTGGGCAGAGAGACACGGCCTGCATCACCGGATGAACTGTGAGAACAACTCGCATACGAAGTTTTTTAAATACCCTGACTCGGCTCAATCGGCGGAGCGGCAATCGGAGCAAGGGCGTGTCAGGCGGGCGAGAATGTGTCAGTGACGGTGACACTGGGGTGGGGACATACAGGAGAGTGTGACTGGAGTGAGGGTGTGCCCGGAGAGGTGATGGTCGGGGCGAGCATGGCATCGTATACTGGACCGGAGTCGTGTACCGGTGAGAGATACATCGTCCGAGACGGCCGAGAGACCACCTCAAAACCTGATACAGAAGCCGTGGGGTGTATATGTGAGGAGTCTGAATGTCACACCGATGGGCTGGACGGTGTCGGCGGTTTCGCTCGTGGTATTCGGGAGTGCAGTGCTGTGTGCGGTGATCGGGTTTGTTGCGCTCCGCAACCGTCCGGACCCGATGGCGGTGCCCCTGGCGGCGCTGATGTTCGCCGCTATGGTCTGGGCGATACCACACGCTCTGAGTTTCGGATTCACCGACCTGGACCGGGTTCTCCTCCTGAATCAGCTGCTCTATCCGGGTGCAGTCGCCGTTCCTGTTTTGTACTTCGTGCTGTCGCTGAAGTACGCCGGCTACGACCGGTGGCTCTCCGTCCCGATGTACGTGGGGTTGTCTCTCGTACCAGTAGCGACAGTCGTGATGGTCTGGACGAATCCGAGCGGGGTGTTCTGGGAGCCAGTGGCGGTCGAACGCGCCGCAGG
>PXQO01000070.1 GCA_003021285.1 Halobacteriales archaeon QH_2_65_14
AGCGACGGCTTCGTCGATGCGGCTCTCGCCGCGGATGTCGCGCCTGTTGTTGTCGTCTTCCTGCTCTTCGGTGACTTCCTCGTTGCCGGTGACGGAGACGAAGATGTCACCCAGCTCCTCTGTCCTGTCGGCGGATTGAGTCTGACTCATTGCATACTATAGTGGGGGAGCCACCGGTATAGAACGTATGCCTAACTGGTTTGTGTGGTTGAATTTCTTCGATAATTATGAGATTTAGTAAACATTCGGTCACTCACGTTCGAAGAATAGTGCACCGTTAGACAGGTTTTCGTCACGAAGTGTGTCGAACTTGTGTTCGGGGGTCAGAGGACTTCGCGCTGGCAGGAGCCACAGAGCGTCTGTTCTTTGACATCGACCTCGCGGACGGTCGGCGAGAAGTTCATCACGCAGCGTTTGTTCTCGCAGTGTTCGAGCCCGAGCGTGTGTCCGACTTCGTGGACGACCTCCTTGCGGACGCGGTCGGAGAAGATGTCGTCGGCCGACCGGTTCGAGAAGCCGCCGTCGGAACTCGTGTGGAGCCGGTACGTGGAGATGACGCTGCCGCTCCCGCCGAGGTACGCGAGTCCGAACACGTAGTTGCGGCGGTGGTAGAACAGGTCCTTGGGGGTGATGGCGACGTTCTTGCTCCCGTCGCCGACGCGTTTTGCGAGGTCGATGAACTCCTCCGCACGGTACTGTTCCCGGGAGGAGTCGTACGCGCCAGCGGGGACCGGTTCGGCATCGTGAACTGAGACGTCACAGTCGTAGACGGAGCGAAGCCCGCTCGAGGCCTCCCGCTTGACGACCGGGTCGACGTCGCCGACCGGCACGATGTCGACGTGCATATACACCTTTATGCGACCCACCCAATAAAAATCTGCGTGCTCGAATCGACGCGCACCGCACTCGTCAGCCACCTGTCGAAGTACGACGCCGTCGTCGAGGTCGGCATCGGGACCCGCACTGCTATCGCCCGCGACCTCGCGGCGGCCGGCGTCGACGTCACCGCCACCGACGTCCGGTCCCGGTCGGTTCCCGAGGATGTCACGTTCGTCGTCGACGACGTGACGGCCCCCGACCGCTCGTACTACGAGGGGACAGACGCCATCTACGCGCTCAATCTGCCGCCCGAACTGCACCGGCCGACGCTGACGCTCGCAGGGGAGGTCGATACACGGCTGCTGTTTACCACCCTCGGGGCCGAACAGCCGACCGTTCCCGTCGAACGCGAGCCGATACCCGGCGACACGCTGTACCTTATCGGGTGAGCCGTGCGAGCGAGCCCCGCACTTCACAAGGAATATAACCGGTCGCAGGCAGAGAACGAATATGAAGGCGGTCGTTCTCGCCGGCGGATACGCGACCCGGCTGTGGCCAGTGACCCGTAACCGCCCGAAGATGCTGTTACCCGTGGGTGAGCAGACTGTGATCGACCGGATTCTCGCCGAACTCGAGCGGGATGACCGTATCGACGACGTTTTTGTGAGTACGAACGAGCGGTTCGCCGACGATTTCGAGGCACACATCGCCAACTCCGCGTTCACGAAACCACAGCTCAGCGTCGAGGAGACGGTCGAGGAAAACCAGAAGCTGGGCGTCATCGGCGCGCTCGCACAGCTCGTAGACCGCGAGGGCATCGAGGGGGAGGACGTGCTCGTCGTGGCGGGTGACAACCTCATCAGCTTCGACATCGCGGACTTTCTGGACTTTTTCGAACGGGAGGGATCGACCACGCTCGCGGCCTACGACGTCGAATCGCGGAAGAAGGCTCGACAGTACGGCCTGGTTCAGCTTGAGGGAACCGAGGTGATCAACTTCCAGGAGAAACCGGACGAACCCCGGAGTACCCTCGTCTCTATCGCCTGCTATGCGTTCCCCGCCGATGACGTCCGCTTCGCGGAGTACCTCGACGGCGGGAACAACCCGGACGAACCCGGCTGGTTCATCCAGTGGCTCCAGGACCGCCAGCCCGTCCACGCCTTCACGTTCGAGGAGGCCTGGTTCGACATCGGCACGCCCGAGAGCTACCTTGAGGCGGTCTCGTGGGCGCTCGACGGCGATACGGTGGTCGCCGACAGCGCGACCGTCGAGGACAGCACGCTCGGCGAGAACGTCCACGTCATGGGGGACGCGACGGTCACGGACTCGAACGTCGA
Source organism: Halobacteriales archaeon QH_2_65_14 (assembly GCA_003021285.1). Classification (GTDB taxonomy): domain Archaea; phylum Halobacteriota; class Halobacteria; order Halobacteriales; family Haloarculaceae; genus Halovenus. Next base: position 2,157 of record PXQO01000070.1, read on the forward strand.
CCGGTCGATTATCTTCCCGGAAGCGACCGTCGAGGACGCCGACGTCCGCGACTCCATCGTCGACTGCGAGGCGCTCGTCCGTGACCTCGACCTCTCGGGTGCGCTCGTGGGCGCACACAGCTACCTCCCGTGACGGCACGCGACAGGGCCCCGTGACGGCGACAGGTCCAGCCCTCAGAGCAACGCGTCGAGGAGTTCACCTGCCAGCGTCTTGTCCAGCGGTTCGTTCGCGTTCCCGCAGTGTGGCGACTGGACGCAGGCGGGACACCCCTCGTCGCAGGGACACTCCGCGAGCAACGTTCTTGTTTCGGTCATGAGCGGTTCGATGCGGTCGTAGCCGGTCCGCGTCAGTCCGACGCCGCCGGGGTAGCCGTCGTAGATGAAGATCGTGCTCCGGTCGGTGTGGGGGTGGTGGGGCGTCGAGAGGCCGCCGATGTCCCGGCGGTCACAGACCAGTTGCAGCGGAAACAGCGCTATCATCGCGTGCTCGGCGGCGTGGATCGCCCCCGGAAAACTCCCCTCGGTCGCCTGCAGGGTGTTCTTGACCTCGGGCGGAACGGTGAAGTAGAGGGCCGTCGTTTCCAGTGCGGTCTCGGGCGCGGCGCTCGAACCCCGTGATCTGCTTGTGCATCGTGACGTCGGCGAACCGGACCGTCACGTCGTCCCGACTCGCCAGCCCGGTTTCGTCGCGGTCGTCCTCGACGGTGATGGCCTTCTCGTGGAGGACCTGCGTGTAGTGGTTCGCGCGGGTCGGGGTGAGTTCCGCGACGTCCCGCGCCAGGTCCAGACTGGCCACCTCGTAGGTGGTACCCTGGTGGTGATAGATGGCACCGGGGTGGGCGTCCCGGAGCACGTCGCCAAAGGGCAGGCTCCCGATGCGCTCGCTCCGGCGGGCGTCGATCAGGTCGATCTCCCGGTCGTCGATGCTCCGGAGGCTCATCTCGTGTTGTGGGCTGTCGCCGCCGTCGTAGGTCCACCGGATACCGTCCGGCGTCGTGTGGCGCTCCAGGGCCCCCTCGGCTTCGAGGTCAGCGACCAGTCCGGGGAACGACTCGTCGAACAACTCGCGGTCCTCCGGCCGGAGCCAGGATTCGGTGGATGCGGCCAGCACGTGAGCGGGGAGCAGGTGGTCGTTGCCCGGGTTGGCGACCGCGCGTTCGGGCTCGCCCTCGAAGAACTCCCCGGGGTGGCGCATCACGTACTGGTCGAGCTGGTCCTCGCCGGCGACCAGAGTGACGAGGCTGGGCTCGGTCCCCCGGCCGGCCCGTCCGGACTGCTGGAACGTCGCCATCCGCGTGCCGGGGTAGCCGTCGAGGACGACCACGTCGAGCCCGCCGATGTCGACGCCGAGTTCGAGCGCGTTCGTGCTCCAGACGCCCCTGACCTCCCCCGAGTGGAGGCCGTCCTCGATCCCCTCGCGGCGGTCGCGCGGGAGGGCGGCCTGGTAGGCGGCGATGCTGTCGGCGAGGTCGCCCTCGCCACGTTCCCGAAGCTCCTGTCTGCTCTCGGTCGCGTACCGCTCGGCGGCCTGCCGGGCGCGGGTGAACACGGCGGTCTGGTGGCCCCGCGCCACGAGGTCGACGAACAGCTGTTTCGTCTCGACGTGGCTGGAGCGGCGCTCCCCCGTCCCGTAGCCAGGGTGGTCGTGCTCGGGGGGGTTCCAGAACAGCCAGTGTGTCGGCCCAGTTGCGCTCGCGTCGTCGTCGACGAGTGCGAACGACTCCGGCGACTGTCCGGTGACTGTCGCCGCGTGCTCGACGGGGTTGCCGATGGTGGCCGAACAGCAGACGAACTGCGGGTCGCTGTCGAACTCGCGGCAGAGCCGCTGGAGGCGGCGGAGGACGAGGCCGACGTGGCTGCCGAACACGCCGCGGTACTCGTGGACCTCGTCGACGACGACGAGCGAGAGGTTCTCGAACAGCCAGTCCCAGAGCCGGCGGGCGTACGCGAGGAGACTGTAATGGAGCATGTCCGGCGTCGTCAACACCGTGGTCGGACGGCGCTCGCGGACGGTTTCCTTTTCGGTCTTCGAGAGGCGGCCGGTGTACTGGTCGACGCCCACCGGCGTGCCAAAGCCCAGGTCCTGGGCGAGGCCGTCGAGGGTATCCTCCTGGTCGTTGATGAGCGCGACCTGCGGGGCGACGTACAGCGTCGTCTCGCCCGCTTCGAGTGCACGCTCGAACGCCGGCACGGTGTAGGCGAGGCTCTTCCCGCTGGCCGTGGGCGTCGCCAGGACGACGTTCCGGCCGTCGCGGACGGCCTCGATGGCGTCGGCCTGGTGGTCGTAGAGGGCGGTGATACCGCGGTCGGCAAGTGCGCTTTCGAGGCGGCTGTCGAGGGCGACGTCCTGTGTCGACGCCGGGCGGCCGGGAACGGTGCGATGGGTCGCTATCTGGCCGGCATAGTAGGGCCTGTCCCGGAGCCATGCGATGGTTTCGTCCACACTCGCTCGACGGGACGGCCGGACCTAAGGATTTTCCCTCGGAGCGTTCCCTTTGGAGTCTTCTCTCCCGTCGCAGTCACCGGCCCTGTTCGAGTCGTTCGCCGATGCGGGACGGCAGGCCGGCCTCGGCGACGGCTTGCTTGACGCGGTCGATATCGTACGCGACGCGGTGTTCCGTGACCGAGAGGTCCTCCAGGTCGAGGACCGTGTACGCGGCCCGGGGGTCGCTGTCGCGTGGCTGGCCGACGCTCCCGGGGTTTATCACGATACCGTCGTCGTACTCCTCGTGGTACTGGACGTGGGTGTGGCCGAGTACGAGGACGTCCTCGTCGCCGAGCAGGTGCCGGCCGAACTCCTCGGGGAAGGTGTAGTGGTCCTGGTCCTCGGGATGGTCGTGGACGAGTTTGACGCGGCCGTCGAACTCGCAACGCGACCGCGGCAGTCCGGCGAGCCACTCGACGTGGGACTCGTTCAGCGTCTCCCGTGCGTGTTGCACGCCCGCCCCGGCCATGCTGTTGAACGCGAACCCGCTATCGGTGACGACGGCCCGGTCGTGGTTGCCCATCACCGTCGGGACCGACCGCTCGCGCATCGCCTCGACGCAGTCGGCGTGGCACGGGTTGTATCCGACCACGTCGCCCGCACAGACGAGCGCGTCGACCGGCGGCATGTCGTCGAGCACCGCCTCCAGGGCGACCTTGTTGCCGTGCACGTCCGAGATGACGCCAACCTCCATGTCATGGCTTAGAAAACGTTTGTAAATTAATCTTCGGAAGGGAAATGACGCTCTAAGAGCAACGTGCACCAGGTGCACGCCGATCTAAACGAGTCTGAGAGGTACTGTATCTACGAGTTCTTCAATTTCTTCCCCGAGGTACTATCGTTCCGCGCTATCGCCGCTCGCTGGATTTTTGGCCGCCGGTGCGAATTGGACGATAGATGGACCTCACGTCGATACCGGGTATCGGCACGAAGACTGCCGACGCCTTGGGGGAACTCGACGACCCCGAAGGTGCCCTCGAATCGGGCGACGTCGCGGCACTCGCACGTGCGCCCGGCATCAGCGAGGGCCGGGCGGCGCGCATCGCCCGGGCGGCAATCCGGGAGAGCCACGACGACCCCGGGGGTTTCGCCGCGACGCCGCGGGCGCGAGAGATATACCGAGACGCCCTCGCACTCCTCCAGGAACGTACCGTCACCGACTACGGGGCACACCGCCTCGAAACGCTGTACCCGAGCGCAGTCCAATCCCGTATCGCGGAGGTGCGCGAGTTCGCACAGGGAGCGATGGAGCGCGACCCCGACGAGCGCGTTCTCGCGGCACTCGCGGACGTCGACCCGCTTTCCGCACCCGGGACCGTCCGCATCCGCGACCGCTGTCTCGCGACGCGGGACGCCGAGGTGTACGCGACTGCCCGCGAGCGCATCCCCGAGGTGAGCGTCGAACTCGTCGAGGACAAACGGAAACTCTCCGAACTCGCCCGGGGGTACGCGACCGTCGTCGGTCTCGACGAATCGTTCGCCGGCGCGGACGTCGAGGGGGACGTCCGCGTCGAACCCGACGCGCTCGACGACCCCGAAACGGTCGTCCCCGAGCGGACGCTCGCGTTTTTTGCCCACAACAGAACCAACCTGCAGGCGGCGGCCCGGCTCCACCGCATCGCGGGCCTCGACGCGCCCTGTGACCTCGACACGCTCGAAACCGCCCTCGAACGGCTCGACGACGAGGGCGGGATTCGCGGGGACGCGGAACTCGACCGGCTCTCGACCGCCGTCGACGACCTCGACGCGGCGGTGAGCGAGGCCGAACGCCTCGCCAACGCCACCCTGCGCGAGGCCATCGAGGAGCGCGACGTGACCATCGAGGGGACGGACCTGCTCTCGCTGGTCGAGCGCGGTGCGGGCGTCGACTCGCTCCTCGGACGGGAACTCGCCGACGAATACGCCGAGGCTGTCGAGCGCGCCCGGGAGGAACTCGTCGAGACGCTCGAGTTGGACGACACCGAGGCCATCGCCCGGCGGGCGTTCGGCGACGAACCGACGTATCCGGTCGAACACGACGAGTCCGTCGTGGGACGGCTCCGGACGGAGCTGACCGCCGCCCGCGACCGCCGCGCCGCGCGACGGAAACGACAGCTCGCCCGCGACCTCGCGGGGATGCGCGCCGACTGCGAACGGCTGGTCGAACGTGCGCTCGAACTCGATGTCGAACTCGCAATCGCCCGGTTCGCCCGCGATTTCGACTGCACGATGCCCGCGTTCGGCGGCGAGGGGGTCGCCATCGAGGGGGGCCAGTCGCCGCTGCTGGACGTCCCATTTGCCGAGGCTGAACCCGTCGACTACGGCGTCGACGGCGTCACGCTCCTCTCGGGGGTCAACAGCGGCGGCAAAACGTCGACGCTCGATTTGATCGCGCTCGTCGTCACGCTGGCACACATGGGTCTGCCGGTCCCGGCCGAGAGCGCGCGGGTCGAGCGCGTCGCCGAACTACACTACCACGCCAAGACGCAGGGCACCCTCGACGCCGGCGCGTTCGAGTCGACGCTCCGGGAGTTCGCAGCAGTTGTGACTGACGTGGGTGCCGACAACGGCGGCGTGCTCGTGCTGGTGGACGAACTGGAGAGCATCACCGAACCCGGCGCGAGCGCGAACATCATGGCCGGCATCCTCGAAGCGCTCGACGAACGCGGCGCGACGGCGGTGTTCGTCTCGCACCTCGCCAGCGAGATACGCGACGTCGCCGACGTGGACATTGCCGTCGACGGCATCGAGGCCGAGGGCATCGCGGACGGCGAGTTGCTGGTCGACCGGTCGCCCGTCAAGGGGAAACTGGCCCGGTCGACGCCCGAACTCATCGTCGAGAAACTCGCCGAGGAGGGCGACGAGGACAGCGAGTTCTACGCGTCGCTACTGGAGAAGTTCTGAGAGACTGGCTGTCCGGGGTTTTCACACGCAACCGGACAGCCGTTCCGTACAAATCGGCGAAAAGTCGCCGGCGACGGGCGTCCGGACGGGGCAACGGCGTCGACAGTCGCCCACCCGAAAGGAGGGTTTAAGTGCCGCGCGAAGCTCGGTGAAAGTAATGACGGACGACCCCGAGGAGGACATGCTATCGTGGGACGAGTCCGTGTTCCGGAACGAACACGTCTTCGAAATCGACTACGTTCCAGAGACGTTCCTCCATCGGGAGAGCCAGATGGAGAGCCTGAAGTACGCCCTCAAGCCCGCCGTGAGAGGGTCCCGCCCGCTCAACGTCATGGCACAGGGGCCGCCGGGGACGGGGAAGACGACGGCGATCCACATTCTGTTCGACGAGTTGCGGGCACAGACCGACATCCAGGCAGTGCGGGTCAACTGCCAGGTCAACTCGACGCGATACGCGGTGTTTTCGCGGCTGTTCGAGGGCGTGTTCGACTACGAACCGCCGTCCTCGGGCATCTCGTTCAAGAAACTGTTCTCGCAGGTGACCGACAGGCTGGTCGAGGAAGACGAGGTGCTCGTCGTGGCGCTCGACGACGTGAACTACCTCTTTTACGAGTCGGAGGCTTCGGACACGCTGTACTCGCTGTTGCGCGCTCACGAGGAACAGGGCGGGGCGAGAATCGGCGTCATCGTCATCTCGTCGGACCTCGACCTGGAGATCATCGAGGCGCTCGACAGCCGGGTCCAGAGCGTGTTCCGTCCCGAGGACGTCTACTTCCCGAAGTACGACCAGCCCGAAATCGCCGAGATACTCGGCGAGCGCGTCAAACGGGGGTTCCACGAGGGGGTCATCGACGCGCCGGTGCTCGACCGCGTGGCCGCGTTCACCGCCGAACAGGGCGGGGACCTCCGGGTGGGCATCGACCTGTTGCGACGTGCGGGGTTGAACGCCGAGATGCGGGCCAGCCGGGCCGTCGAAGGGCAGGACGTCGAAAAAGCCTACGAGAAATCGAAGTACTTCCACCTCTCGCGCCGGCTGGGCGAACTCTCCGACCCGGAGGCCGCGCTGCTGGAGGTCATCGCGGAACACGAGGGCCAACAGGCCGGCGAGGTCTACGAGGCGTTCCACGACCGGACGGACCTCGGGTACACGCGTTACTCCGAAATCATCAACAAACTCGACCAGCTCGGTATTATCGAGGCGAGATACACCGACGTCGAGGGGCGGGGCCGCTCGCGGGAACTCTCGCTCAACTACGACGCCGAGGCCGTCCTTGACAGGCTCTGAACCTCCCGTACTGCCCGCTACGCCGTAATCTGGCGGCCAGGACAGCTTGTAAGGGCAAAGCTTTTATTGTGGACCCATTTCATTCTTGGTATGTCGTATCCCGGAATGGCGTCCCCGTAGTACGTCAACGGGAGAGAGACAGGCATACCTCCAATCATGACTTCGGAAACCACGGACGATACGGACGAGGAGAGACCAACGATTGACCGCCGACTTCTGTTGCAGGGGCTGGCGGCAACCGGCATCGCTGCCACTGCCGGTTGTCTCGGTGACGACGACGACGGTGGCGACAGTGACAGTGACAGCGACGACACCACTGGCGACAGTGACAGTGACAGCGACGACACCACTGGCGACAGTGACAGTGATAGCGACAGTGACAGTGACAGTGATAGCGACAGTGACAGCACTGGCGACAGTGATAGCGACGACAGCGACATGGACGACGGCGACGATAGCGACCCCCAGGGGCCGGACATTAGCGAGGGTGGACGGCTCGAATTCGCCATCGAGCGTGAGGGGATCGGCAACTACGACACGGCCGACAGTTCCCTGGCCGACGACACGACGATCTTCAACGTCGTCTACGACGGCCTGCTGTCGACGAACCAGGAGGGGGAGAACTTCAACTGGATGGCCCAGCGCTACGAGACCACCGACGCACAGGACGTCGGTCCCGCCGACTACGCCCCCTACATGCGAGAGGAGGAGATCGCTGACGTCTCCGACACGAGCGTCGCGCTGTTCGACCTCGAGTGGCCCAACAGGGTCATCGTGCGCCACCCCGACGACGTGGCAGCCGTCAGGAACGGCGACCTCGAAGCGGGCGACACGATGCGCGTTCTGACCCGCGAGGAAACGGGTGACGCCGTCGACGACGGCGTGTACGGGACGCGGATCGAGGGCGAACTCCACGAGGGCATCGAGTTCCACAACGGCACGGAGTGTACCGCCGAGAACGTCGTTCGTTCCTACGACCGGCTGGTCGACAGTAACAACGCGGGACAGCAGTTCGCGTCGTTCCTCCACGCGAGGACGTCCGACGGACCCGACGGGTATACGTTCGAGCTGTACGCAGTCGAACCCGACGCAATCGCGGAACTCGACCTCCTGCCGTTCAGCATCTACCCCGACGAGCACCTCGACATCGAGCCGGGTGGACTGGACCCGCGCGACGGCGGCGAAGTCCCCATCGGGACCGGCCCCTACGAGATCGCGGAGTTCTCGGAAGGCTCGGAACTCCTGCTCCAGAAGACCGACAACTACTGGCTCGAGGACCTCGGCCTCGACAGCAAGGAGTGGTGGGACGGTCCCGACTGGATGCCGGAGGGCCCCGTCGTCGACGAGATCAACGTTCGATTCGTGCCCGAGGCGGGGACCCGGGTCGCCGGACTCCAGGACGGGACAATCGACATCGCTTACCAGCTCGAGGCCGGTGACCGTACCGCGTTCGACCAGAACGACGACTTCACCGTCGGTGCGGCGGTCTCCACCGGGTTCCTGTTCATGCAGTTCCCGATAGTCGAGGGTACCGACCTCGGTAACGCGGAGGTCCGCCAGGCGATCCAGAACCTGATCCCACGGCAGGACATCGTCGAGATCGTCGCCGAGGGATGGGGTGCACCGGCACAGGTCCCGTTCCCAGCGCCGGTCGCCGGTCTCGCCTCCCAGATGAGCTACGACGAGATTCAGGAGGAAGACTGGGCGTACCCGAAAAACCCCCAGCCCGACGTCGCGGAGCAGCTCATCAACGAGACGGACCTCGAACCGCCGATTCCGTTCACCGTCGACACCAACGCCGACGACTCCGAACGCCAGGACAAGATGCAGATCCTGGTCGACGAGTTGAACCAGAGCGGCCTGTTCGACGCCAACCTCGAAACTCCGGCGGACATCCAGAACTGGTTCGCACAGACGCTGATCGCTCCCGACTCGACCCAGCAGTACGCCGACCGGAACGCGGTCGCCGTCATCGGGCTCGCTGCAGGGTTCGATCCCCACGCCTACCCCGAGGCACTCCATCACCCGGACAACTTCAACGGGTGCTGTAACTTCTTCCACGGGGAGGGCACGTTCGACTGGATCGACCTCCTCGACAGTTGCCGGTTCGGTGTCGACGTCGCCCAGGACCCCGACCTGCGCCGGGACCGCTACGACCAGCTCTGGCCCCAGCTCGTCGAGGACGTCGGCAACACGATGGTCGACTTCAGCCTCGAGACCGCTGTCGCCGGGCCCGACGTCGAGGGGTACGACGCGTATCCCTCCCGGACCGGGTTCCTGTCGTACTCGCTGTTCGCGCCGTACGACGAGCAGATTTCGTGGCTCAACCGGTAGGCTGAATCGTTAGTTTTAGGTTCACTTATCTTTATTTTCCCACCATGAGTCTCAGGCGATTCATTGCTCAACGCCTGTTGGTCTCGGTCCCCGTGATGTTTGGTGTTTCCATCATCACGTTCGCCCTCGTCCACCTCACCCCGGGTGACGTGGTCGACATCATCATTGGCATTAACCCGCGAGTCGGCCCAGGGGAGGCGGAACAGTTACGACGGGATCTGGGCCTCCATCGACCGATATACATCCAGTACATCGACTGGTTGACGGACGTTCTGCAGGGTGACTTCGGCGAGACTTACAGTATGGGTCCGTCCGCAGGCTCGCTCGTGAAATCCCGACTCCCGGAGACGGTCGCACTCGGCATTTTCGCGTGGGTGTTCGCCATGGTAATCGCGATTCCCACCGGGATTTACGCGGCGGTTCGGAAGGGCAAGCTCGGGGACGACGTCAGCCGGTTCGTCGCGCTGGCCGGCGTCTCGATCCCGAACTTCTGGCTGGGCCTGATGCTCATCGCCATCTTCGCTGTCACGTTCGACCTGTGGCCGGTGCTGGACCCCCAGTCATCGCTGCTTTCGAGGGAAATGCTGTGGTGGCTGGTGCTTCCGGGAATCACGGTCGGGACCGCCGCGTCGGCACAACTCATGCGGATCATGCGAACCTCGATGGGCGAGGAGTTGAACAAGGAATACGTGACGGCCGCCCGCGCGAAGGGGCTTCCCGAACGGACCGTCATCCTCAAACACGTCCTCCGGAACTCGCTCATCTCCGTCGTTACGGTCGCCGCGTTCCTGACGGCGAGTATCGTCGCCGGGTCGGTCGTCGTCGAGGTTGTGTTCGGGTGGCCCGGCATCGGACAGCTGTTCATCAGTGCTATCAACCAGCGAGAGATCAACCTCATCCTGGCGATAACCCTGTTTACCGGGATTGCCATCGTCATCGCGAACCTGCTAGCGGACATCATTTACGCGCTGCTCGACCCGCGCATCAGGAACGAATACTAACAACCGAGGGAAACAAACAATGTCAACGAAACGAGGTCAGATACAGATTGATGGATTCCACTCCGAGCACGTTGAGGACCGCGATGCGCTCGCGGAGTGGACGGACGAAAAGCAAGAAGAGGTATCGAGTCGATGGCGGAAGATCGTCCGACAGCTCCTGCACGACCGGATCGCGCTCATCGGCGGGGCGTTCGTCCTGTTCATGCTGTTCTGGGCGTTGTTCTCCCGCCCCCTCACGTTGTACGGGGTAACCGTCCAGCCGTTCGAGGTCGTCCCCTACGATCCGATGCAGACGCGGATCGCCGACCCCTGGATGTCCCCGTCCCTGGACCACCCGTTCGGGACCGACAGCCTCGGGCGTGACCTGTTCTCCCGCGTGATGTTCGGAACCCGGTTCAGCGTCACAATCGGGATCATCGTGACGGCCATAGCGACCGTGTTCGGCGTCATCTACGGCGCCATCTCGGGGTACTTCGGCGGCAGGGTCGACGACGTGCTCATGCGGATCGTCGACATGGTGTTCGCGTTCCCGGGCCTGGTGCTGGTGCTGGTCATCGTGGCCATGCTCGGCCGCGGCTACTGGCAACTGGTCGTCGGCTTCACGGCGGTTGGCTGGGCGGGCTACGCCCGTCTGATCCGGGGCGAGGTCCTGAAGGTGAAACAAAACGAGTACGTCATGGCGGCAAAGGCGCTCGGAGCCCGCGACCGGAAGGTGTTGTTCAGGCACATCGTTCCGAACTCCATCGCACCCGTCATCGTCCAGGCGACGCTCTCGATTGGGGGGGTCGTCATCGGGGTTGCCGCGCTGGGCTTTCTCGGAGCCGGTCTGATCTTGCCTTTCCATGTCTCCGATGTGGCTGTTGAGAGAGTCTTACGCTTACTACGGACGGCACCGGCTTTCTTTCCCTGCCGGAGAACGCCTTCTTACCGTCCATCGAACGCCTGCTGAATCCCGGCCTTCATCACGTCCGGCGCGAGGTGCGCGTACTTCTGCGTCACCTTCACGTCGCTGTGGCCGAGGACCGCCCGAACGATGGGGAGCGACACGCCGCGCTGCACCATCCACGAGGTGCAGGTGTGCCGCAGGTTGTGGAAGCTGATGCTCTCGAAAAGTTTGGCGAGGCGAACGTATTTCTTAAACAAGGTTTGAGCGCGGAAACCACCTGATCAATCCTAACAAAGGCTAATTTCTCCGAGGCCCCTCTCCCCATGCCCGACCTGACCAAAGACGAGGACGGCTTCACCGAGATGCAGCGCGCCTTCCTCGAGGCGTACATCGGCCCGGCGCGATACAACACCACCGAGGCGGCCCGGCGGGCGGGCTACTCGAAGCGCACTGCGCACAGCATCGGCCACGAGTTGAAAAACAAGCCGCACATCCGCGCCGCGATTGCGGAGCACATGCGCGCGTTCACGGAGCGCCAAGAGCGCGCCCAGCGCAGAAGGCGGCAGGGCGGCGGGTGAGCCCGGCGCCCGCTAATCGGCGGTTTCCGTTTCAGCCCCCGCGTGGCCTGCTCTGGTGGCGGGC
>PXQO01000071.1 GCA_003021285.1 Halobacteriales archaeon QH_2_65_14
CACTCCAGCGGGACGCACCGACAACGGTCCGAATGCCGCCCACGAACTCCCAGTACCAATGAGTGATTCGAAACCGAACATCCTGCTCGTTCACGCACACGACCTCGGCCGATACCTGGGCTGTTACGGACGGGACGTCGACACGCCGAACTTCGACGAACTGGCCACGGAGGGGGTCCTGTTCGAAAATCACTACGTAACCGCCCCGCAGTGTTCCCCGAGTCGGGGGAGCCTCTTGACCGGGGTCCACCCCCACGTCAACGGGCTGATGGGGCTGGCACACAGCGCCTGGTCGCTGGACGACGCGTGGACGACACTGCCCCAGCATCTCGACGCCGCCGGGTACGAAACCCACATGTTCGGCCTCCAGCACGTCACTGACGACCCGCGCGGGATCGGGTTCGAGTACGTCCATTCGGAGGGGACCCTCCGCCCCGTCTCCTCGCCGGAAATACACGAGGTCAACCGTGCGGCGGACGTCGCCATGACGTTCGAGACGTTTCTGGAAGCCGGGTCCTATCACGAACCGTTCTTCGCGTCAGTCGGCGTCTTCGAACTCCACCGGACGGAAATCAACGACCACTTCGGGTTCGACGACGGCCGATACGACCCCCCGGACCCCGCAGACGTTACGGTTCCGTCGTATCTCCCCGACAGGCCCGGCATCCGGGCGGATCTGGCCGGGATGGAAGGCATGCTCGAATCGCTCGACGACGCTCTCGGGCGGATGCTGGACGCTCTCCATGCGGCGGGGCTCGAAGGGAACACGCTCGTGATTTTCACGACCGAGCACGGCATCGCGTTCCCCCGTGCGAAAGGCTGTTGTTACGACCCCGGAATCGAGGCAGCACTGCTCATGAGACTGCCGGGAGTCATCGACGGCGGCGTCCGGTACGACGAACTCCTGAGTAACGTCGACGTCATGCCGACGATTCTGGACCTCGTCGGCGGGGCGAAACCGGACATCGCAGGGCGGAGTTTCCTCCCCCTGCTGACCGGCGACGAGTACGCCCCGCGCGAGCGGGTCTTCGCGGAGATGACCTGGCACGACCGGTACAACCCGGTTCGGGCCATCCGAACCGGGCGGTACAAGTACATCAGGAACTTCTGGCACCTTCCGTCAGTGTATCTGAGCAACGATATCCTCGTGAGTCGGGCCGGGCGCGAACTGCGCGAGCAGTACCACGCGGACCACCGCCCATTCGAAGAACTGTACGACCTCGAAGCCGACCCGGACGAGGAGATCAACCTGATCGGTGTCGAGAACTACGAGGCGATTAGAACGGACCTCGAAGCGGAACTGGTCGACTGGATGCGCCGGACAGACGACCCGCTCCTGGACGGTCCCGTTGCCCCCGCGGACTACGACGCTATCGTCCCGTGGGAGCGGATGGATTCGGACAACCAGCCCCGGCGATAACAGGGCCTTCCCAGGAGAACGTGCTGATAACACCACATTATTCACGGGTAAGCTGACGACGCAAGCGAGACAGACGACTGCCCTGTACAGGGAAACGGTCTCCCGCCTAGAGTCGAGTAGCGGCCCCTTATTCCGGACAAACGGGAGTCTCCGGTCCCCAGGGGTGCGAAATCGACAAAAACCCTGTCATCACCCCCCAGGCCGTCATCCGTTCTGCTCCGGAAAACTTATTACTCACAACTGGCCTGAAGTACGGTAAGCGGTGATGAACGAGAAGCGGTCGTCACGTAGGACGACATTATTCGGAATCGGGGCCGTCGAAACGCGCGGTTTCGCCCAGAAATCATGAGTCCAGCACCAGACGCACAACAGACCTCGGAGAACAGCACCGACAGCCGGATGCGAAAAATCCGGTTCGAGAAGCATTACGACCCCGCGGACGAGTCCCTCCGCAAGGCTATCATGGAGGTCGGCGACGAGCGGGGTTCCTACCGACTGGAGTTTTCACACACCTCCCACGGCCGACTGACGTTCCAGTCCATCTCGAAGGCCGACGGCTCCGGGTGGGAGGAGGTCGACGTGAACACACTCGACCGGATTCACGAGGCACTCCGCGTCGCGGGCCGTGCCGCACAGGACGACCGCCTGGGCGTCGAGACGCCACTGTCCGGGACCGAAATCGCTGCTGACGTCGACCTCTACGACGACATCGACCCCGACGGCTACGTGGAATCGGCCGATTCCGAGGAACTCGTCACCGACGGGAGCGGATGAGATGGGGCGTGATGCAGTGTGAGCACCGGAAACGACGCCACACTAACGGGCGACGAGAGCGTCGCTGGAGCCTCACCCCGCTCCCCCGTCCGGGCGGTCGAGACGCGAATCGACGAGTCAGCCGACGCCTGTGCTATCGTCGAAGACGGTCCCGATGCGCGTCGAGGTAGTCGGCGTATCGGGCCTGACTCACCACGTCGACGGAGCGGTCGGGACCCACGCCTGGACACGAGAGTTTCTCGACGGGCGCGAACAGCGGGCACTCGCCGTGGCCCGTAGCCACATCGACCGGCAGGGACGGAAACCGCGCAAACCCTTCGACGGCCGGGGCTGAGAACACCCTGCAAAACGCCGGCGTCGACGTCCGAACTGGCCAGTTTCCTGTACTGTCCTGAATCACGATACCGGCTTCGAGGTGTCTGTTTCAATACCTTATATCGCCTTATTTGAATGGTATGTTCACTTATAGTATCAGGGTCAGGCGTATAAGAGGGTAGCTGTCAGTGAATACCATGACCGATTCAGACGACGCGCTTTCCGATCCGGAGGCTGTATCGACGGATCACCACGCGGGATTGGCCTCGTTCGACGACGAGCGGTCCAACTGTGGCGTCGGGTGTATCGTCGACCTCCCGGGGGAGACGACCCACGAGACGGTCGCCGATGCGCTGGAACTGCTCGAAAATCTCGAACACCGCGGGACGACCGGAGCAGAGACGAATACGGGCGACGGCGCGGGCATCATGGTCGACCGACCCGACGAGTTCTTCCGGGAAGTCGTCGAGGCCGACCTCCCCGAGGAGTACGGCGTCGGGGCGATGTTCGTGCCGACCGACCCCGAGCCGAGAGCCGAACTCGAACGGCTCGTCATCGAGACGCTGGCGGAGTACGGACTCGACACGCTCGCGTGGCGCGAGGTGCCGACAGACAACACCGGTCTCGGCGCGACTGCGTTGGAGTCCGAACCGGCAGTCGTACAGGTGTTCGTTGCCCCGGCGGACGACGCTGACCTCGCCGGGCGCTTCACGGGCGAGGAGACCTTCGGCGTGGATACCGAGCCATCGCTGCGCGGGTTCGACCGTGCACTGTACGCCGCGCGGCGAGCGATGGAGAAAGGCGCGTCGGAGAGAGAGGGGAGAAAATCGTTCTACGTGCTCTCGCTGGACCGCCGCCGCGTCGTGTACAAGGGGCTGTTGAAAGGTGAGCAGCTCGCGGCGTACTATCCCGACCTGACCGACCCGCGGTTCCGGTGCCGCGTCGCGCTGGTCCACGCCCGGTTCTCGACGAATACGCTCGGTGCGTGGCATCTCGCTCACCCGTTCCGGAACATCGTCCACAACGGCGAGTTCAACACCATCGAGGGGAACATCAACTGGATGTCGGCCCGCGAAAACGACCTGGTACACGCGGGATTCGGTGACGACATCGAGACGCTGGAACCCATCATCAACGACCCCACCCAGTCGGACACTGCGAGCGTCGACAACGCGCTCGAACTGCTCGTCCAGACGGGTCGGAGCCTCCCGCACGCGCTCCGGATGCTCGTGCCGGAAGCGTTCCGGGAGGACCATCTCATGGATACCGCACGGAAGGACTTCTACGATTACCACGCGTCGCTCATCGAACCGTGGGACGGCCCGGCACTCGTCATCGGGTTCGACGGCGACCAGGTGGCCGCGGTCCTCGACCGGAACGGGCTTCGTCCTTGCCGGTACGAACTCACGACCGACGACCGCCTGATCATCGGCAGCGAGGTGGGCGCACTCTCGACCGACGCCGCCGAAATACGGAAATGTGACCGGTTACAGCCCGGCGAGATTTTCGTCGCCGACCTCGAAGACGGCCGCATTGTCCCGGACGAGGAGGTGTTCGCGGAGCTAACCGACGAGCAGTACGGTCAGTGGGTCACACACAACCAGATTGCCCTGGAAACCCTCGTCGACGGGACAGAAGCCGCGAGTCAGCGCCGTGACGTGGAGAGACAATCGAGCGATGCTGGTCCGGGCGACGTGGCGGAAGACGACAGTCGCTCGGTCCCGGTCAGGGCGTACCAGGCGGCGTTTGGGTACACGAGGGATTCGCTGGACCACCTGGTGAAGCCGATGGCCGAGCAGGGGAAAGACCCGGTCGGATCGATGGGTGACGACACGCCGCTGTCGGTGCTCACCGACCTCGAACGGCCGCTGTTCTCGTATTTCAAACAGCTGTTCGCGCAGGTGTCGAACCCGCCGATAGACTACATCCGCGAGGAACTCGTCACGTCGCTGGAGACGCGCCTCGGCGAACAGGGGAACCTGCTCGACGAAACGCCCGCACACGCCGAACAGGTCGTTGCTGACTCCCCCCTGCTCACCGGGGACGAGGCCGCGATACTCAGAGAAATCGAGCACGTCGGAGGGAATCACGGGGTGTCATCGACCGCACTCGATACGACGTTCGACCCGGAGGAGTCGCTCGAATCGGCAGTGGCGGAGCTTCGCCGCGAGGCATCGAATGCTATCGAGGACGGCGCGGACCTGATTGTTCTCACGGACCGGGCGGCAGGGCCGGAGCGGCTACCGATTCCGGGCCTCCTGGCGACCGGTGCGGTCCACCACCATCTCGTTCGGGAGGGACTCCGGAACCGCGCGGGACTCGCCGTCGAGTCCGGCGGCGCACACGAGGTTCACCACGTCGCCACCCTCGTGGGCTACGGGGCGGGAGCCGTGTACCCGTATCTCGCCTACGAATCTATCGCAGACGTGGTTTCCGGGTCGGGCGGTGCGGACGAGGCGAACGCGATAGCCGCCTACCGGGACGCCCTCGAAGACGGCCTGCTGAAGACGATGGCCAAGATGGGCATCTCGACGGTCGAGTCCTACCAGGGTGCACAGATATTCGAGGCCGTCGGGCTCGACTCGGGCCTGGTCGAGGAGTATTTCACTGGCACCGAAATCCGGACGGAAGGGATCGGGCTCGACGTCATCGAGGACCGCCTGCGGAGCCGCCACGCGCGGGCGTTCGGAACTGACCCGGAACTGGACAGGATCGGCGAGTACGAGAACCGCTCCTCGGGACTTTACCACGGCTGGAACCCGAACACCGTCGGCACCCTCCAGCAGGCCGTCCGGAACGGCGATTACGAGACCTACCGCGAGTTCGCGGCCCTCGCCAACGGGACCGGCGAGGACGCGCGAACGCTCCGTGGACTCCTCGCGTTCGACTCCGACCGCGACCCGGTCCCG
>PXQO01000072.1:0-31533 GCA_003021285.1 Halobacteriales archaeon QH_2_65_14
ACCTGCTCGCGCGGTGACCGAAGGGAACCGCAAGAGCAAAGCGAGCCGTGAGAGTCCCCCGAGTCGAGACAGCGGGGGCTTCCTGCGGTAGGTCCCGGTCGAAGCACTCTCTCCGGGGACTTGGTCGCCGATCAGCACCGTCGCTAAGCTAACACTGCCTAACGAGTCGCAATAATCACTAGGTGTGACAACTTTAGTTTCTCCGTCACCCAGATAGAGGTGTATGAACATGCTCGTCGACGGCGAGTGGCGAACCGACGTACAGAAGTCGACTAACGAGAACGGCGAGTTCGAACGCCAGGAGACCAACTTCCGCGATCGGATTCGCGACGAGCCTGGTGCGCGGTTCCAGCCCGAGAGCGGTCGCTACCACCTCTATGTCTCCTATGCCTGCCCGTGGGCCCACCGGACACTGCTGGTCCGGGCACTGAAGGGGCTTGAAGACGCAATCTCGGTCGATGTCGTCGACCCGTTCCGTGCGGACGACGGCTGGCAGTTCAATCCCGAGAAGGACGGCTGTACGCCCGATTCCCTCCACGGAAGCGATTACCTCCGGGAACTGTACGTCCGGGCCGACCCGGAGGCGACCGGCCGGGTGACGGTGCCGGTCCTCTGGGACAGGAAAGAGGACACCATCGTCAACAACGAGTCGGCGGAGGTACTCCGGATGCTCGATACGGAGATGGACGAGTTCGCCTCCCGCGACGTCGACCTCTATCCCGAGGGCTACCGGGACGAGGTCGACCGCATCATCGACAAAATCTACCAGCCGATAAACAACGGTGTCTACCGGGCGGGCTTTACGAAGTCACAGAAGGCCTACGACAGGGCCGTCACCGACCTGTTCGACGCACTCGACGACTGGGATTCGGTGCTTGCCGACCAGCGGTATCTCGCCGGTGACCGGCTGACTGAAGCTGACGTCTGCATGTTCACGACGCTCGTCCGGTTCGACCAGGTGTATCACACACACTTCATGTGCAACAGGAAGTTCATCCACCAGTACGGGAACCTCTGGCCGTATCTCCGGGACCTCTACCAGACGCCTGGGGTGGCAAAAACCGTGAACATGGACCACATCAGGGAACACTACTACACCACGCACCCGGAGGTCACGCCGAGCCGGATCATCGCCATCGGCCCGGACCTGGATTTCGAGGCCGGTCACGACCGCGACCAGTTGCCGGGCGGGCCGCCCGCGGAACTTCTCGCCAGCCAGTGAGGGTGCCGGGCTCGCTCCTCCCGCGACTCCAGTCGCTGTACGACTCCTGTCGTCGACCACCCGTCACCGCGGCCCGTCACGGGGCGACTTGGGCCGGTCCCCAGGTGGCCGTTCGGGGACAGGCTCGTCGCCATCCGCCCGTTCGCGCGTCGCATCCACGAAGGCGCGAGCAGTCAGCGCCCAGACGAACGCAACCCCGACGGCAGACAGGAGTTCGCCCGCAATCGCTGCCCCCACAGCAGGCAAGGAAATCTCGAAAATCGTCGACACGAACCCCAGCGCGAAGAGGGTCGCAATACCGATGGCGAAGATGGCGAGCGTCCCGACGATATTCTCGCGGGCGACCGAGAACGAGGAGCCGTAGGCGTCGAAAAAGGACTCGTCGTTGATGACGATGGCCGCCGGGAAAAACACCAGCAGGAAGGCCAACACCAGCCCGGGAAGCACCAGCAAGAACAGCCCGATAACGAACAGGATAGCGAACACCACCGTACCGATGAAGAGGTTCAGCGTCTTCCAGCCGAGCCGGTCGGTGTCGACCTCGTCGAACGATTCCCGCTCGTGACCGAAGGCGTCCATCGCGACGACGACCACCACGAGTCCGAGGACGAACGCGAGTAGCCACACAGCCACAGCGGCAATCGGACCCAGGCCCAGCGCGAGCGGGAGGTCGGCGAGGCTTGCGTTTATCTCGGTTTCCAGTTCCTCGACTGCTTGCAGTTGCTCGGGATTCAACTGGTCGCGAAACTCCGGATTCTCGAACACTTCGAGCAGGCGTTCCAGCCCGGCCCGAAATACGTCCTGGCCGGCAGCGGTCCGAACGATACCGAACAATGCCCAGCCGACGATAACTACCGCCCCGACGCTCGTCGCGAGACGCTCGAACCCGTCGTTGACCACGTCGCCGATGTCGAACTCCATTGCCGGTGTGTGTCACCACTGACACTAAAGGGATATGGTTTTTGCGTCGTTGGCCCGGAGCTATCTCGGTCGAGGAACTGACTCTAATCCACTCGGTTACGGGAACCGTCGGTTTCAGGAACAGACGAGTTCATCTTGACTTCTTGAGAGGTAACTACTATCATATGCTGACAGCATCTCAGAAGTTACAAATATATTTGATAAAAAATTACAGATGTCACGTATCGTATCAGAGAGTATCTTCCAAAGCGCCCCCTCAAAGCCGCTAGAGAGGGTATTACCGCTATCACAAACTCCGCAATCGATAATATTTGAACCAGTATGAATTGACAAACCGAAACTACTAACACTCCCCATCATGAGAGTAGACGCGAGATGGTGGGGGTGACAGTAATAATACCGACACGAAATCGGGTCGACTATCTGGAGGAGGCTCTCGAGAGCGTGTTCCGGCAGTCATACCAGAACATAGAGTGTGTCGTCGTCGACGATAGGTCATCGGACGGAACACGGGAGTTCCTGAACAGTATCGACGACGAGCGTCTCCGTGTCGTCCGCTGTGACCAACATCGTGGGCCCGCCAGAGCACGAAACCTGGGCCTCGAAGTCGCTTCCGGCGAGTACATTGCATTCCCTATCGGGAATTCCGGCCCGGTGAAACCGAGGTCAAACCAGTTCCGGACGGGAGGGTCGAAAACATCGAAGACCTCCGAATACAGGGATTGGGAGGAAAACTGTTCAGGACGTCGGTGTTCGAGGAAGTCGGCCCTCTGGATGATTCATTTATCGTTGCGGAAGACCTGGAGTGGATGGTCCGTGTTTTCCGTGAGTACTTTCTGGTCGGCCTCGACAGACCACTCTACGAGCGACGGAAACACGGGGATCAGTTGACTGGGCAAACGGAACTCGTGATCGAGGGTAACACCGAACTGCTCGAAAAACACGAGGGGAATCTCACACCCCGATACGAGGCAAAACGATACTACGTGTTATCGCACAAATACGCACAACTCGGCAGGCCCGCGACCGCTCGTTCGCATCTCCGTGCCGCTGCTCGGAAATATCCCTGGGACAAATCTATCTATTACTATCACTTCTGGTTACTTTTCGGGGTGTTCGGTTACGTTTTCGGAAAGAAGCTGGGCCAGCGATTCATCACCAGGATTCCGGGGGTCGCTCACTGAGATGGATCACCACTGATAGTGGTTGTTGTGACTCTCATTTCGAGGACGCGGTACGGAGTGTGCTGTGCCAAACGTATACCGACTTTGAATGTATCGTGGTCCACTTCGGATCGGTCGGGTACAGACTGGGTCGCGGGGGACACCAGCGGCTGTACAAGCCGCTGATGGGATGAACCGACCAAAAACTGTTTCGCCGTCGGCCACACACACACTGGCAATGGGAAACGCTGACCTGCGGGAGCTGGCCGTCATCGAGGAGGTACCGTTTGCGGACCTCGCCGGCTCGGTCGTCGCCATCGACGCACACAACTGGCTCTACCGGTATCTGACGACGACCGTCAAGTGGACCAGCGACGACATCTATACGACCGAGGAGGGAACCGAAGTGGCGAACCTCGTGGGAACCGTTCAGGGACTGCCGAAGTTCTTCGAACACGACCTGACCCCGGTGTTCGTCTTCGACGGGGCAGTCATGGACCTCAAGGAAGACGAGGTAGAAAAGCGGCGCGAACAGCGCGAGCACTACGAACAGAAGCTCGAAGCGGCGCGCGAGCGAGACGACCCCGTCGCAGTCGCACGTCTCGAATCACGGACCCAGCGGCTCACCGAGACGATCATCGAGACGACTCGGGAGTTGCTCGACCTGCTCGACGTCCCCATCGTCGACGCCCCGGCGGAGGGCGAGGCCCAGTGTGCGAACATGGCCCGGCAGGGGACAGTCGACTACGCCGGTACCGAGGACTACGACGCACTCCTGTTCGGCGCGCCGCTGACAGTTCGCCAGCTGACGAGTAGCGGCAACCCCGAACTGATGGACCTCGACGCGACCCTCGCGAAACACGAGCTGACGTGGGAGGGACTCGTCGACGTGGCTATCCTCTGTGGAACGGACTTCAACGAGGGGATATCGGGTATCGGACCCAAGACGGCAGTGAAGCTGGTGTGCGAGCACGGCGACCTGTTCGGCGCGCTCGACGCGCGTGGCGAGCACATCGACGACGCGGACCGAATCAGGCGGCTGTTTTTCGACCCCGCAGTCGAGGACGTGACTCCCGACACGACCATCGATCCCGACATCGAGGCCGCACGCGAGTACGTCGTGGGAACGTGGGAAGTCGATCCCGACGAGGTGGAACGCGGCTTCGACCGCATCGAGGCCGCGCTCGTCCAGACCGGACTCGAAGACTGGACGTAGACGAACTGCGGTGATTCGGAGCCAGGGGAGCGCTACCCCGGATACCGCACAGGGGCGGTATAGTGCCGCAGCGACCAGCAAGGGGAATACTTTAGCCGGACGCACCACAAGCCGAATCCAGATGGAACGCGGCGATGCCGACAACTTCAGTCGGATGGGGACGCTCGGCGTCGAGGAGGAGTTTTTCGTCGTCGACCGGCGGGGTCGACCCACGTCTGGAACCGACGAACTGGTCTACGGGACGGACCCGCCGGAACTCCTCGACGGCCGGCTCGACCACGAGCTTTTCAAGTGCATCATCGAGACCCAGACGCCGACGCTCGAAAGCGTAGACGAGGCGGAAACGGCGCTACGGGCCGTTCGAGCGGCACTCGTCGACCACGCCGAACGGCACGGCTACCGGATAGCTGGCGCGGGGTTACACCCGCTCGCACGGTGGCGCGAACTCGAACACGCGGAGAAACCGCGGTACCGCTCCCAGCTAGACCGCATCCAGTACCCACAGCACAGAAACACCACGACCGGACTGCACCTCCACGTCGGTGTCGACGACGCCGACAAGGCAGCCTGGGTGGCCAACGAACTCAGGTGGTACCTGCCATTGCTACTTGCCCTGTCGGCCAACTCGCCGTACTGGAACGGGTTCGACACCGGCCTGCAGTCGGCGCGGGCCCGCATCTTCGAGGGGTTGCCCAACACCGGGATGCCGACCGCCTTCGACTCCTACGAGGCGTTCGATAGGTTCGAGAAGACGATGCTCGAAACCGACGCTATCGAGGACAGGGGTGAACTCTGGTACGACGTCCGGCCACACTCGGAGCATGGCACCGTCGAGGTGCGCATCTTCGACGGGCAACACGACCCCGACCGCGTTGCGGCGTTCGTCGAATACACCCACGCGCTGGTCGTCGACCTCGCGGAACGCTACGAGGACGGGGAACAAGGGTACGACCACCGGCGGGAACTCCTCGACGAGAACAAATGGCGGGCGCTTCGACACGGCCAGGACGCCGAACTCCTCGGCCGCGAGTGGAACCAATCGATCCCGCTCGACCGACTGGTCGAACGGGAGGCGGACCGACTGGGAGTCCCCGCGCTCGTCGACCTCGTCGAGACCGAGAGCGGTGCGAGCCGTCAACGACGCATCCGCACCCAGGACGGCGTCGACGCGCTCTGTGACTCGTTGCTCGTACCGGCAGAGGAAACGCAAAGGCGGTAGTGAAAACGTCGACCCCAAGACGCCAAGCACCTTGGGACGTGTCGGTGCCACTTTACCCCTGTCGACCCCAGTGCCGCGGCCGGCAACCGCAGTTCGTTTATTGTCATTCACCCACAAGTATCAAACGGGTTCTGTTTTTATCAATACTGATATTCGTGGGGACGGCGCGCAGTGTTACCCAGGTTGTTCTGTTGTGGCGGACAGCCGGGATTCGAATATCCGGTCGAGCGCAGTTGCGGCATGGGAAACGAGCATTTCGAGGAGTTCGACGGCTTCCTCGTCCAGGGCGCTCGCGTCGTCAGTCAGCGCGAGCAAGACGACCGCCGATTCGTCGTGGTCGGTCACCAGTAACGAGATGGCATCACCCGCCCGTTCGTCGAATTCCGCCGGCAGAGACTCGTGGGTAACGACCGTCGCCTGTGCCTGGTCGAGCGAGTCGCGGGCAAGACCCACCAGCGCGTCGTCGGGAACGTCGAGGACGGTCGTGTCGACGAACTCGCTTTCGTCCCCGTCCGTGATGACGAACGCGAACTCGGTCAGGCCGAGGAGCGTGCCCATCGCCTGGAGACACAGCGAACTGACCTGGTCTATCGAGTCGCTCCGGTTGAGTTCCCTGCCGTAGTTGTTGATCGCCGCCGCCTTCCTGGCGAACTGCTCGACGCGGTCGCATTCGCGTTCCAGCTCGCGCTGTCTGATCCGGCTCCGGGCGTCGTAGATACCGACGAGAACGCCGACAATCGACCCGACCGTGACGTGGTTTACAGCGACGTAGGGGGCCTGGTCGAGCGTATTCCCCCCGAAGGTGACCTCCTGGCTGAACAACAACAGTGCCGCCACTGACGCGAACAGGAGCGTGCTCCCCGCACCCCAGCCGACGACCCGCGGAAGGTCGGGTTCGTACGACTCCTGGGTGCTCAGCCAGGAACCGACGTACACCAGTGCCCCACCGATCAGGACGAACGGGAGCGTCTCGAACGTGAACACGAGCACCCCGGTCGTGCCGGCGTATCCGTCCAACTGCTGGATTCCCTGGGCGAACTGTGCCACTGTCAGTACCAGTCCGGCAACCGCGACCGCGCCACCGTATAACTGACGACGTTCCATTGAGTGTGCTAACGTCTACTGTCCGCTATAATCAAACTACCCCCGAGATTTTCAACGCTGGTACTGGGAGCGCCCGAATCGAGGCCGATGGCAAACCGTTGATTGTGCTCCAGCACCGAGAGAGCGACATGAAGCGTTCACTCGACGAACACGCCGAGCGGTTCGACGAGAAGGCAGCCGAGTACGATTCCGAAAAGAGCAGGGAGTACGAGATTGCGGCCTCACTGGTAGTCGAACACGCGCGACCGGGAGCCGACGACGTGGTGCTCGATCTCGGAACCGGCACGGGGACGATTGCGCTGGCACTCGCCGACGATGCGGGTCAAGTCGTCGGACGCGACATCAGCGAGGGGATGCTCTCGCAGGCCCGGGAGAAGGCACAGGACGTCTCGAACGTCACCTTCGGCGAGGGACGGTTTCGCGCCCCGAATCCGCCCGAACAGGTGGACGTCGTCACCTCGAACTTCGCGATGCACCATCTCGACGACGCGGGGAAACGCGAGGCAATCGACCTGGTCGCCGACCTCGACCCGCGCCGGGTCGTGCTGGGGGACGTAATGGTGTTCGGGACGCCGGACCCCGACGAGCCGTTTTACGACCCGTCGGTCGACGACCCCGCGACGGTCGGCGTCCTCGCCGACGCGTTCACGGACGCCGGATTCGCGGTGACGGCGGTCGAGCAGGTCCACGAACAGGTCGGCGTCCTCGTCGGCGAACAGTTCGAGTCCGGAACCGGGAGTGAGGCGGAGTGAAACACCTCCCGAAACACATCCAGCCGCGATGGCGGTACCTCGCTGTCGAAATCGAGACGTGGCCGGACGCCACCGTCGAGCGCGACGCCTTCCAGCGTTCCCTCTGGTACAGCGCGCAGAACCTCCTGGGGGACACCGGCAGTGCGGACCTGGACCTGTCCGTTCTCCGGTTCCGGGGCGGCGAGGGGGGTGGGGTTGCGCTCGTGCGAACCCGGCGCGGGAGCGTCGAGAACGCCCGGGCAGCGAGCGCGTGCGTCGACGGGATCGATGGACAGCCGGTCGGTCTCAGGGTCCGGGGCGTAAGCGGGACGGTCCGAGCCTGTGAGGAAAAGTATATGGGTGACGCACCGAAAGACCCGGAACAGAGACACGTCGTGTTCGACGGTGCCCAACGGTCCGGACTGGTGCGTGACGGTCGCGTCGACGTCCGGGCGGAAACGGCGTTCACGGGCGCGACGACCCTCGACATCGAGTAACTATGCAGGGACAAAATCAACAGCAGGCGTACGACCGAGGGATCACCATCTTCTCCCCGGACGGCCGCCTCTATCAGGTCGAATACGCGCGTGAAGCAGTAAAGCGTGGCACACCCAGCATCGGCATCCGAACGACAGAGGGCGTAGTCCTGGCGGTCGACAAGCGCATCCGCTCGCCGCTGATGGAGCGCGACAGCGTCGAGAAAATCCACAAGGCCGACGACCACATCGGCATCGCCAGCGCCGGCCACGTCGCCGACGCCCGTCAGCTCATCGACTTCGCCCGACGCCGCGCGCAGGTCAACGAACTCCGGTACGGCGAACCCATCGCCGTCGAAACGCTCACCAAGGAGGTCACCGATTACATCCAGCAGTATACCCAGGTCGGCGGTGCCCGCCCGTTCGGCGTCGCGCTCATCATCGCAGGCATCGCCGACGGCGAACCCAAACTCTACGAAACCGACCCCTCGGGAACGCCCTACGAGTGGAAAGCCCTCGCTGTCGGCTCGAACCGCGCCGACATCCGGGAGTACCTGGAGGAGAGCTACGAGGATGACATCGACCTCGAAGGCGGAATCCGGCTGGCGCTCGAAGCGCTCGCGTCGGTCAACGACGGCTCGCTGACGCCCGAAGGCATCGGCATGGCCCAGATCAGCGTCGAGACGGAACTGTTCCACGAACTCACCGACGAGGAAAAGGGCGAGTACCTCACGGAGTTCGACCTGCTCGAAGAAGACGCCGAAGAAAAAGAGGAGTAACGGCACCGCCGGCGTGTTTTTCGGTCACGCTGTCACGAGGAGCCCTGCGTCTGCTCGCCGCCGCTGGTGAGTGGAGCGTCGATTTTGGAGTCAGGCGAGTCAGCGGTCGTCCCCGGAATGGGCCTCGGTCGCCGGTACGTAGTACAAACACCTTTAATGGCCCCCCAAGTACATCAGGATATGATATCACTTGACGAGGCGGTCACGGCACGGCTCGAATCGCACGGCGAGCGTTACGAGGTGCTCGTCGACCCCGACGCCGCACTCGCTATCAAACGAGGGGAGTTCGAGGGCGACATCGAGGACGTCATCGCGGCCGAGGACGTCTTCGAGGACGCATCGAGCGGAGACCGTCCCCCGGAGAACGCCCTGAAGGAGGTGTTCGAGTCGACAGACCCGCTCGAAATCATCCCGGAGGTCATCAAACAAGGCGAGATTCAGATCACGGCAGAACAGCGCCGTGAGATGCAAGAACAGAAGCACAAACAGCTCATCAACCGCATCGCACGGAACGCGGTCAACCCGCAGATGGACAACGCTCCCCACCCACCCGAGCGGATCGAATCCGCGCTCGAAGAGACCAAGTTCCGGGTCGACCCCATGGAACCCGTCGAAAATCAGGTCGACGAGGCCCTGGAAGCGCTCCGCCCGGTGATCCCGATCCGGTTCGAAACGATCACCGTCGCCTCGCAACTGCCCGCGGAGTACGCCGGCAGCGGACAGGCCAAAATCAGGGAGTTCGGCGACCTGAAAGAAGAGGAGTGGCAGGCCGACGGCTCCTGGATCGGCGTCGTCGAGTTCCCCGCGGGACTGCAAAACGACTTCTACGACCTCGTCAACGAGGTCTCCAGTGGCGAGGCTGAAACCCGTATCATCGCGGACGAGGACGACATCAAAACCCGGTAACCGTCTGGTCTCCGGGCGACACACCGGGAACGTGAGTTTCGAGCCCGAATTTAAGTAGCAGGCTGCCCTATCTCGGGACGAGTGACGGAAAACACAGACCGAGAACGAACCGTCGTCGCCAAGCGCGTCGACTCGGGCGAGGCGGAGACGTCAGAGATCGTCGACCTGGCCCGTGCAGCAGGGTACAGGGTGATGGAGACGGTCACGCAGACGCGCACCGAGGACCCCGCGTACCACTTCGGGGAAGGGAAAGTAGAGGAGATCGCGGCCCGCATCGTGAAAACCGACGCCACGACGCTGATTGTCGACAACGAACTCGGGCCCTACCAGACGTTCAATATCGGGAACAAGCTCCCCGAGGGCGTCCGCGTCGTCGACAGATTCCGCCTGATTCTGGAGATATTCGGCCAGCGAGCACAGACCCGGAAGGCACAGCTCCAGGTCGAGCTCGCGGAGTTGCGCTACGAGTTGCCGCGCGCCGAGGCGAAAGCCAGCCTCGCAAAGCGCGACGAGCGGCCGGGGTTCATGGGCCTGGGCGAGTACGACGAGAGCCGCGAGCAGGACATCAAATCCCGGATATCCCGCATCCGCGACGAACTCGAACAGATCGAACGGGACGACCAGCACCGGCGCGAACAGCGCCGCGAGTCGGGGTTCGACCTCGTCGCCCTGGCGGGATACACGAACGCCGGCAAGTCGACGCTGCTGCGCCGTCTCGCCGCCGACCTCGACATCGACGAGAACGAGGACCGCCACCCGGACCTCGACACGACGGGCGAATCCGAGGACCGACTGTTTACGACCCTCGGAACGACCACCCGGAAGGCCGACATCGACTGCCGGGACGTCCTCGTGACCGATACGGTGGGGTTCATCTCCGACCTCCCTCACTGGCTGGTCGAGTCGTTCAAGTCGACGCTCGATGCCGTCTACCGCGCTGACCTGGTGTTGCTCGTGGTCGACGTCAGCGAGCCGATTGCCGAGATGCACGAGAAGCTTGCGACCTGCCACGACACCCTCTACGAGCGCAACGAAGCGCCGATAGTGACGGTCTTCAACAAGGTCGACCAGGTCACGCCCGAAGCGGTCGAGCAAAAGAAGGAGGCGGTGTCGGCCCTCGCCCCGAGCCCCGTGGTGGTGAGTGCCAAAACCGGCGAGAACATCGACCTGCTGTGTGACCGGATTCACCAGGAACTCCCCGATTACGAACGCGAACGCCTGGTGTTGCCGATGACCGAGGACACGATGAGCGTCGTCTCCTGGATTCACGACAACGCCTACGTCGAAACCGTCGAGTATGCCGACGACGGCAACGAGGTGTTCGTCGAGTTCGAAGCCCGCCCGGCCATCATCCAACGGTCGCGCTCGAAGGCCCAGACGCTGGTGAGCACGAACCCCTCCGCGTGATTCCTGCCCAATCGGTCGAACTAGTCGGGTGAGGCGTCCATCGCCTCGGGAACCGCATCCGGGAGGTCAGTCGCAACCAGACCGTTGCCGTAGCGGTCGGCGACGACGTCGCCCGCTCGACCGGCGACGAACGCACCGAGTCCCGCGGCGTGGAACGGTTCCTGCGTGGCGGCCAGTGCCGCCGTCACGCCGGCGAGGACGTCCCCTGTGCCGCCGACGGTCATGCCGGCGTTTCCCGTCCGGTTTATCCGCGTTCGGTCGCCCGTCGAGACGACGTCGTAGCGCCCTTTCACGAGGAGCGTGTGATCGAGCGTGCCCGCGAACTCGGCGACGAGGTCGCGCCGTTCGCGCCAGTCGTCGCTGGTTCGACCGCCCATGTCGACCAGTTCCCCCTGGTGTGGCGTACAGATCAGGGTCGCCTCCGTGTCGAGACCGGGCACGACCTGGAGCGCGTCGGCGTCGACGACCGCCGTCCCGTCGAACGCCTCGATGATCGCCTCGACAGCCTCCAGTGTGTCCTCGCTGTCACCCAGTCCGGGGCCGATGACGAGCACGTCGTGTTCGGCCGCGTACTCCATCACCGGACCGACGTGGCCGGGGAGAAAGCGCCGTCCCTGCACCGGGTAGAGGATGAGGTTCTCGCTGTATCCCTGGACCTCGTGTGCGACGGAGGTCGGACACGTGACCTTGACGAGGTCGGCCCCGGCGCGGAGGGCGGCCTGTGCGGTCAGCGCCGGGGCACCGGTGTACGGGCCGCCTCCGATGACCAGTATCTCCCCGTGGTCGCCCTTGTGACTGTCCGGCTCCCGGTCGACGCGGAGCAGGTCCCCGGGCCCGACGAACGCCCGGGCCGCGTCGGGGATACCGATGTCGGCAACGGTCACCGTCGCGTCGAGGTCCTCCAGCCCGGGTTTCGCCTCGTGGAAGGTCACGACGTGGTCGGGTTCGACGCTGTTCGCAGCGAGGTCGCCACTCTCCGCGTCGAGTCCCGAGGGGACGTCCACCGAGACGACCGTCGCGCTCGACTCCTTTATGGCCGCGGCCGCGGTCGCTTCCGGTTCCCGCAGGCCGCCGCTGATTCCGGTTCCCAGCATCGCATCGACGACGACGTCGGGGTCGTCCAGGTCGACCCCTGTCGAGTCGCGTATCTCGGCCGTGTCGTACTCACCAGCGGTCAGGGCCTCCCAGTTCTCCCGGGCGATGTCGGTGGTGATGGTTTCGGCCCGGCCGAGCAGGCGAACCCGCACGTCGAAGTCGTCGAGAAACCGTGCGGCGACGAAGGCGTCCCCGCCGTTGTTTCCGCGTCCGGCAACGACAGTGACCCTGTCCCCGCTTTCCGCAGTTTCGCGGACCACCCTGGCGATGGCATTCCCGCTCGATTCCATGAGCTGTTTGCGTGGTACCCCCAGCGCCTCGGCGTTGGCGTCGACGACTGCCATCTCCGAGCCCGTAATCATGCCCTGGAATTCGACGCCGGGCGTCATAATTGTACGGCCCGCCTGTCGGTTTCCTGCCGGAGAATGCGTGCATGAAGCCCGCCCACGGCGCAAGTCAGGTACCGGGCACCCCGAGGGCTTCCAGGCCGCCCAGACCCAGCAATGCGAGCGCGACCAGCAGTGCCGTTATCACGGCGTGACTGTAGTTCTCCGATTTGAACGCAAGCCTTGCACCGACGTAGATGCCGAAGCCGCCGATGAGCAGGCTGACGACGAACACCAGGAGCGACGTTTCCAATCCGTGTGCTGTCATGAATGAACTGTCGGATGGCCTACCTTTAATCGTTCTGGGACTGGACAGTCACGTCTCGGTCAGTTCGGCCTCGACGGTGTAGTCGCCGAGGTCGTAGCCCGCCTCGTAGGCACCCTCGAAGACGTAGTTATACCGGGGGCTGGAGCCCCGCCCAACCGACACCTCGTCGGTCCGGTGCCACTCCCGCCCCTCGCCGTCGTCGGGGTCGTAGATGAGCGTGATATCGAGCCTCGCGGACCGGCGCTCGGATTTGAAGTTCTCGATGGTGACCTGGACCAGGATGCCGTCGGGTTCCTCGATGCGGTATTTGGTGTTTGTGACGAGGAACAGTTCCTGCTCATCGTCGTCGTCGAGACAGCCGGCGAGGGTCAGCGTCGCCGTCGTTCCGAGAAGCGCGGCGTATCGTCGTCGCGAGAGTCGCTCCATTCGGGCTGGATTCAGCGTCGTACGGACTTGTAGGTTCGCAATTCGTCGCCCGGCCGAAAACGGAAGGCAGGGGGTTGGGGGTGGGGGTAGGGGGTGNNNNGGTTGGGGGTGGGGGTAGGGGGTGGAGAGTGGGGTGGACAGGTTTCGGGGTGGATGTCGCCAGTCTACAGCGCCCTCTCCCGGGTCCCGGTCAGTTTCGCAGGTGGTCCTGTCCGATGGCGGTGCACAGGACGCTACCGACGAGAATGGCGGCCAGCAGGTTGGGGTACCGGGCATCGTACCCAACCGCGACGAGCGCGAGAAACGTCCAGGGGAGACAGACCGCGAGCCAGAACGCGACTGCGCGAATCCGGTTCCCGAGAAGGCCCAGGAGGAACGCGAGGCTCGCTCTGACTGACACGGAGGGAGAGCGACTGTAGGTCACGGGCGACATCAACTGAACATACGACACGTGTATAAAAACCAGTTTCCAAGACTCAAATAGCGCTTTGAGCCACCCGCATTCTGGCGGTTCGCCGTCCTACCATCGGTAAAGACTTCTATCTCTCCCTATCAGGCCGTCTGGAGCCGCGGTGCGAGATGGTAGGAGACTGCGGGACCGCCCTCCGCGTACTCGTACTGGATGCCCGCGAGGAATTCCTCCCCGAGTTCCAGCCTGACGGCTGCATCCCCGGGAATCGCGCGAGACATCGCAGTGAGATACGCCAGCGAGTACAGCGAATCGGCCTGTCCCGGAGCAACCTCCAGGAGGTCCCCCCGTGTGAACTCGACGGAGACGTCGTCTGTATCGCCCTCGGCTTCGATGACGAACACGTCGTCGTCGACGCGCAGGCGCAGGTGGTCGGCGACCATGTCCGCAGCCTCGATGCCACGGTCCAGGTGTTCCCCTTCGAGAACGACCGTCGCCGGCGGGTCGACCGACGGAAGGTCGGGTTCCTCGCGGATCGAGTTCGGATCGAGCAAGCCCAGTTCGTACGAGAGGCTCCCGATATCGACGTGCAACCGGCGTTTCTCGGCGTCCAGTTCGAGTCTCGCGAGCGAATCGTCATCAGCGATGCGACAGACCTCCGCAAGCCGGTCGATCTCGATTCCCAGGAGTTCGCCGTCAGCCTCGTAACTCTCGAACGCCTCCGCATCGAGAGTGATGTCGACTAACGCGACCATCGCCGGGTCTGCCGCACGCAACAGCAACCCTTCGTCACAAACGTGGATGCGACACTCGTCGACGAGCACGCCAGCCGCGTCGAGCACCTCTCGGAGCCTGCCGGCGCGTATCGTTGCTTCGAACATGGCTTTACCTGGGTGGCTATTCCTCTTAAGTATTTCTCCAGCAAGGTTACTGATAACCAGTATTCAGTTATTTATTTATATCTCTATCAATAACATAACCAGTATTGGATTATGGACGGGGATTCGAGAGACCGAGGAATACTGACGGAAGCGGACAGGAAGTACTTGCGGGGAGACAGGGAGTTCGCGAGCGTGCAGGCGGAACGGAACGCCCGAGCGCGGGTCCGCGAACGGATATACGAGTCGATACGTGACGTCGAGTTGCTTGTCGAACACCTCGACGAACGCGACCGAAAGCTCGTCTTCGAGAAGCGTTTCGGGGAGATAGACGGGACCGACGCCTTCGACGCGGTCGTTTCCGCAGTCGCGTTCCTCTATATGGGGGTCGACGACACCGACCTCGATTTCGAGGACGTGCTGACGGAGGCGATAAACGTCGCCGAGGCACGACGGGACAGGGCGGCGACGGTAGACCTGTCCGTGACCTATCACGCCCTCTCGGCGGACGAACTGCTTCGCAGACTCAGGACCGGCGAGGACCTCTCGCTGACGGAACTCGCCTACCTCCAGGGGAGCGCGGCGGTGTCGACCGAGGAACTCGCCCGGTACTTCGACGAGGACGAGACGGTCGACGACGGTCGCATCCAGACGAAGGTGACCGACTTCTGATAGTGGTTGTTGTGACTCGTTTCGGCCCGGCGCGAAAGTATCCCTGTTTCGGCCCCTGAAACGGGCGAGAAGTGACTCCACGGCAGTAACTAATCACAACAACCACTATCACACACCCGGATTATGACAGCACGGCGGTAAAGAGTCACATAACCACTATGAGAGACAGAGCGGTCCATCGGGCGCTTTCGAACGGTTTATTCAGCGACCGCCACTAGGGGGAGTGAATGGCAGACAGCACCCTCGACACCGACGAGGTCGCGGGCATCTACGACGAGTTGCTCAAGACCTACAGCAAGCAGTGGGACCACGAGGGCCACCGGAGCCTGCACCTGGGCTACTACGACGAGGACCACGACGAACCTGCCGGGGCCGCGATAAACACGATGCGCATTCTCTCGGAAGCGGCGAACGTCACGGAGTCCGACCGGGTTCTCAACATCGGCTGTGGCGCGGGCGAGGACTCTGTCTGGAACGCCCGGGCCCACGGTGCGACCGTCCTCGGCGTCAACATCAGCGAGAATCAACTCGAACTCGCCCGGGAGAACGCACGCGAGCACGGCGTCGAGGAGCTGACGACGTTCAGATACGACGACTTTCACGAACTGGGGACGGTCGAGGACGGCTCGGTCGACCTGGTCTGGGGCCTCGAAGCGGTGTCGCACTCCCAGGACAGGCGACAGGTGCTCGACCAGGCCCGCCGTGTGCTTGCTGAGGGCGGCCGGGTCGCATTCACCGACCTGTTCGTCCGGACGGAGCCGTCCGACCGGGAGCGCGACCGCATCGACCAGATCAACGACGCGCTCGGACTCCGTCTCGGCCGCATCGGTGAATTCGAGGAGACGCTGTCGGCAGTCGGGTTCGAGAACGTCACCGTCAGGGAGTTGACGGACGGCATCCTCCCGTGTACGAAGCGCCGCCGGCAGTTCTCGCGCATCGCCCATCCCGTGGGTCGAGTGCTGGGCGTCTTCGGAGTCGTCTCCGAGACACAGGTCGGCGCGTTCAGGGCGTCCTCGAACATCCACGAACTCGCCGAGAGTGGAACGCTCGGATACTACCTCGTCACTGCGGACCGCGACTGAGGAACCCGAACACTGACAACAGGGGGAGCCGACGACCAGATATGGACGGTCCCGCGTTACGGAGACGTCTCAGACGCGACCTGCTTGCCGGCGTGGCGTTCTTTCTGCCCCTGGCACTGCTCTCGATTGTTCTCTACGGCTTCGGAACCCTCCTCTACCGGGCGGTGCTGTGGGTCGACGACCTGCTGGGAACGCTCGGAGTTCAGGGCCCTGTTGCGACGACGCTGGCCGTCCTGACGGGAGTGGTCGTCGTCCCGCTCGTTCTCGTCGTGACCGGGACGGTTCTCCGGCATCGGTACGGTGAACGGCTTGCCGAAAGTGTCGACGGCCTGCTCCAGCGCATCCCGGGCGTCGGGCCGATATACGCCGAACTCCGCCGTTCCCGGCACGTGATCAGCGGAGAGGGACGGGCGTTCCGCGAGGTGGTCTCCCTGGAACTGACCGACGGCGTCGACATCCTCGCGTTCGTGGTCGGCCACGACTCCGGTGCCGACTGGACCGGGGGCGAACGGCGGGTGACAGTATACGTGCCATTGGCACCGAACCCGACCGTGGGCGGCCACCTGCTCGCCGTCAGAGACGACAGACTCACCGAGACGAACCTCGGAGTCCGGTCCGCGCTCGGGGTGGTGGTGACCGTCGGAGCGAGCGACCCGGAGACCGTCGAACCGCCGATTGCCGGCCTGTATCCGGAGATTGAAACGGTCGAATCGACGGGAGCTATGGGGGAGGTCACCGGAGAAGACGGCGACGGGAACGCTACCGGGGACGGCAACCGGGGCCTTTCATCCACCAGCGGGACGTGATTCCCTGGTCCCGAAACAGCCTGTTGTGCAGGGCTATCGGGTAGTCCGCTGTCCGATATTCGTCTGCTGGCATTCTGACGAGGGTATCGTCGTCCCGGCCTGAGCTGTGTCGGTCGAACGGAAGCGGGTCTCCGGCATAGAGTAACCACTTAGTACATCGAGCCAGTCGTACCGGTATGCGTGTTGTCATCATCGGTGCCGGGGCCGTAGGAACCTCCATCGCGGCAAGCCTCTCCGCCGAGCACGACGTGGTCGTCGTCGACAGGGACGAAAGCAGGGTCGAGGAGTTGAAGTACGAACTCGACGTGCTGACGCTCACCGGCGACGGCACGTCCCTGGAGACGCTGGAGACGGCCGACGTCGCAAACGCGGACATGTTTCTCGCCTGTACCGACGACGACAGGGCGAACCTGGTCGCCTGTGGGACCGCCAAGACGGTGGGTGAACCGTTCACCATCGCCCGCACGAAGAGCATCGAGTATCTCCACACCTGGCAGCGAAATCAGAAGGCGTTCGGCGTGGATTTCCTGGTCTGTTCCGACCTGCTGACGGCGGAGGACATCGTCCGCGTCATCGGGCTTCCGGCAGCCATCGACGTCGACCCCTTCGCCGGCGGGCTTGTTCACATGGCCGAGTTCGAAATCGCACCCGACAGTCCAGTGACCGGCCAGACCGTCGCCGAGGCGGACCGCTTCGAGTCGCTGACGTTCGCAGGCCTGTTCAGAGACGACCGGATACTGATTCCGAGCGGCGAGACGGTCATCGAACCGGACGACCGGGCAGTGGTGATCGGCAGTCCGGAGAGCGTCCAGGCGTTCGCACTGGACATCGCACCGGAGGCGACGCCGGACAGCGCCGACGAAATCGTCATCATCGGCGGCAGCGAGATTGGCTTTCACACCGCCAGACTGCTCCAGGAGCGCGGGGACGGTCGTGATGGAACACGACGCGACCGACACGGAGTTTCTCGCCCGCGAGCACGTCGACGAGGCCGACATCGTCTTGGCGGCCATCCAATCCGACGAACGGAGCCTGCTCACGGCGGTGCTCGCGAAACGGCTGGGTGCGGATCGCGTCATCGCTATCGTCGACAACCCCGACTACGTCCAGCTGTTCGAGGAGATCGGCATCGACGTCGCTATCAACCCCCGCGAGGTCACCGCCGAGGAGATCACCCGCTTCAGCTTCGAGAGCGTCGCGGTGAACCTCTCCGTGCTGGAACACGACCAGGCCGAGGTATTCGAATTCGAACTCGAGGCCGACAGCGACCTGGTCGGCCAGACGCTCGTGGAGTTGGACGAGGAGTTGGGCTTTCCGTTCGTCGTCGGGGCGGTCACCCGTGGCCGGAAGTTCGTCACACCGCGGGGGAACACCGAATTTCAGGCCGGCGACCACATCGTCGTCTTCCTCGAAACCACCCACGTGAACGAGTTCATTGCCAGAGCCTGAGATGTTCGACGTCCGGATACGCGTCCGCTGGCGGGCGAGCCTCGGACTGACCGGAACGGTACTCGCGTATCTCGCCGTGCCGCTTTCGTTTCCACTCCTCGTGGCCCTCTACTACGGCGAGTCGGTGGTGCCCTTTCTCGCTGCCATCGCGGTGACGCTTGCCCTGGGCGGTGCCGCGCGCTGGGTGGCAGACCCGGCGGAGAACCTGGGGCCGCGGGAAGCGATTCTCGCCGTCTCGCTCATCTGGTTGCTCATCGCCGTCGTCGGGGCGATTCCGTTTCTCGTCGCCGGAACCGGAACCATCGCCAGGCCGGTCAACGCGCTGTTCGAGTCGATGAGCGGCCTGACGACGACGGGAGCGACGGTGCTCCAGGACTTCTCGATCCACTCACAGTCAATCCTGATGTGGCGGCAGGTCATCCAGTGGCTGGGCGGTCTGGGAATACTGATTCTCGCGACCGCCGTGCTCTCGTCGCTGGGCGTCGGTGGCGCGCAACTGATGGAGACCGAAACCCAGACCAAGAACGTCAACAGGCTCACCCCCAAAATCTCGGAGACGGCACAGCTGATCTGGGGCCTGTACCTCGGCATCACACTGCTCGCTATTGCCGTCTTTTACGTTCTCGGGCTTGCGTTCGACCCCCAGATGGGGATGTACAACGCCATCGCCCACGCGCTGACGTCGGTTGCGACGGCGGGATTCTCGCCGGAACCCCTGAGCGCGGGCGCGTTCCATCCGGTCATTCAGTGGGCTATCGTTCCGTTCATGGTCGCCAGTTCGACGAGTTACCTGTTGCTGTACTTCGCCGTCACCGGCGACCCCATGCGGCTGTTGCGCAACGAGGAGTTCCACTTCTATATCGGCGTCATCGTGGTGTTCAGCGTCGTCGTCACCGCGGTGCTGGTCGCCTCCCCGGTTACCGAGTACGGCGGCGAGGAGACGGTTCGCCACGCCGTGTTCAACGTGGCATCCATCATCACGACGACGGGCTACGCGAGCGCGGACTTCAACCTGTGGCATCCGGCGGCGAAACACGTCCTGTTTGTCGGGATGTTCATCGGCGGGATGGTCGGCTCGACCACCTGTTCGATAAAGTCCCTCCGGTGGCTCGTCGCGCTCAAGTCGCTCCTCCGGGGGCTGTTTACGGGTATCCATCCGGAGGCGATCCGACCGGTCCGGCTCTCGGGCGACCCCATCGACGAGCGAACCGTCCGCGACATCTACGCCTATCTCCTCTTGAGTATCATCATCTTCTTCCTGCTCACGATGTTCGTCCTGGTGGACGCGGCCCGCGCCGGCGTCGACGTCACCGAATTCGACGCGATGGGGGCCGCCGCGTCGACGTTCCTCAACGTTGGACCAGCCTTCGGGCAGGCCGGTCCGTACGACTCCTACGACGTCTTCCCCACCAGTACGAAAGCGGTGATGGTCGTCCTGATGTGGATCGGCCGCATCGAGATCATCCCGGTGCTCGTCCTGTTCACGAGAGCGTTCTGGACGTCCTGAGCGGGCACTCGACGGACAGCCAGCGGTCGTTTGATACCACTGGAGGCCAAGCCGTCGCAGGGTCAGCAATCGAAGATTTCATACGGACACCATGAAACCGAACGAATACGGACAACTCCGTAGGTAGTGATGGTATGGAAAATCGACTGGCGGGCGAGTGTCAGCCTGCTTGGGACGATGCTGAAGTATCTCGCGCTGACGATGCTCGTCCCGCTGGTCGTCTCGCTCGTCTACATGGAAGACGTCTGGGTGTTCGGCGTCTCCATCGCGGTCGTCGTCCTCCTCGGCGTGTCCCTGGAACGGCTGGACCCGGACCCCGACCTCGGTGCCCGTGAGGCGCTATTGCTGGTTTCGCTCGCGTGGATGGCGGCATCGATCCTCGGGACCATCCCGTACCTGCTCGCCGGCCTGGGCACCGAATCCACGGTGGGCCTCCAGACCGATTCGCTGAACGTACTGGTGGGTTCGGTCGTGAACGCGCTGTTCGAATCGACGAGCGGGTTCACGACGACGGGAGCGACCGTCCTCGGTGAGATAAGTTTCGAGCGCCACTCCCACGCACTGCTGATGTGGCGACAGCTCACGCAGTGGCTCGGCGGCATGGGGATTATCGTGTTGATGATCGCCATCCTCCCGGAAATCGCGGTCAACGGTGCCCAGTTGATGCGTTCGGAGGCCCCGGGTCCGGAACTCCAGAAGCTGACGCCGAAAATCGCGGAGACGGCTCGGGCGCTGTGGCTCATCTACTTCGGGTTCACCGTCCTGCTCGTGGGTATTCTCTACGGGCTCAGCCTCGCCGGCATCGCGGACCAGAACATGGACCTGTACAACGCCGTCGCCCACGGGTTCTCGACGCTCCCGACGGGTGGATTCTCGCCGCAATCCCGGAGCATCGCCGCGTTCTCGGCGGCAGTCCAGTGGGTCATCATCCCATTTATGGTCGTTGCCGGCGTGAACTTCGCGCTGTTCTGGCACGTCCTGCGGGGCGAGGTCCGGACGATGCTCGACAACGTGGAGTTTCGGATTTATACCGGCCTGCTCGCGGCCCTCTTTGCAGTGCTCGCGGTCCTGCTGTTCGGGGGTGCCGTCCCGGAAACAGACCCGGGCGGTGTGACCGAGGGGATGACGGCGAACGCCCTCCGGCAGGCGGCGTTCCAGATCGGATCGCTGATGAACTCGACCGGGTTCGCGACTGCCGACTTCGCAGCGTGGGCCGACGGCGGGACGGAGGCCCAGATCGTCTTGCTGTTCGCGATGTTCATCGGAGGGTCTGCGGGTTCGACCGGCGGTGGCATCAAGGTAATCCGGTGGATAGTGGTGCTGAAAGCCGTCAAGCGCGAACTCTACAGCACGGCCCGCCCCGAGGTCGTCGAGCCGGTGCGTCTCGGTGGCAACATCGTCGACGAGGATGCTATCCGGGGAATCATGGCGTTCACGCTGCTGTACATCGTGTTGTTTGCATTCGCTGCTGTCTTCATCATGCTCGACAGCGCCCGCATTGGAGTCGACCTCACAGTACTGGAGGCCATCAGCGCCTCCCTGGCGACCATCGGGAACATCGGTCCGGGTTTTGGTGACCTCGGCCCGTTCGGTGACTACCGCTTTTTCTCGAACGTCACCAAACTCCTGATGGTCGTGCTCATGTGGCTCGGGAGGCTCGAAATCGTCCCGGTGCTCGCGCTCTTCGTCGCTGGTGTGCGCGACCGGTGATCCGAGCGGAGACAGCTCTCGCCGGGAACCGGGAAGATTGTGGCGGGCTGTGCCCGGACGGGGGAACTTACTTACCCCCTGTTGCAGAAAGTAAGAGGTACATTCCCGCGACGAAGCCGGGACAGTTACACTCAGCAATGAACGAGTGGGAGCGCCGTATCGTCCTGTCGTTGACGTTCGTGGCAGGGTTGATAGCGACATATATCGTCGTCTTCGCTCGTCCAGTCGGCACAGGTCGTTATCGAGGCGCTCACGACGGCCGGGTTCGGCGGCGATACGGAAGCGTGGCGACAGCACGATGCACTCGCGTTCGCGGTCATCGTGATGAATCTCTCGGGTGTGTTGCTGGTGTTCCTGGCTGTCCCGGTGTTTCTCGTCCCGCTGTTCAAGCAGGCTGTCAAGGATCGGCCCCGTGAGTCGACCGACCTCACCGATCACGTCATCATCTGTTCGTTCACCCCCCGCGAGGACGTCCTCAGGGGGGAACTCGATGCGGCGGGCATCCCGTATGTCGTCATCGAGGAGGACCCCGAGACGGTCATCGAGTTGAACAGCGACGGCGTCGAGGCGATTCTCGGGGACCTGGAACAGGACGAGACCTATCGGGCGGCCAACGTCGGGGACGCCCGGGCAATCGTGACCGACGTCTCCGACGACCGGAACGTCTCGGTGATTCTGACCGCGAGAGAGTGCGGGGAGGACATCAGGGTGATAAGCGTCTCGGAGAACGAGGCGGACGCCATCTACCAGCGGTACGCGGGCGCGGACCAGGTCATCCGGCCCCGGCAGGTACTCGGCAGGAGTCTCGCCGAGAGGACATCGCTTTCGCTCACGAAAGACTTCCACGACACCGTCGCGCTCGACGAGGACTTCGAACTCTCGGAACTCCTCGTCAAGGAGCATTCCGACCTCGCCGGCAGGACACTCGCTGAAGCGGGCCTCCGGGACCAGATGGGCGTTACCGTCATCGGGATGTGGGTCAACGGGGAGTTTCTGGCCGTCCCGGAACCCGACACCAAGATAGACTCGAACACCATCCTGCTCGTCGCCGGCAGTCCCGGGGACATCGAGGAAGTCAGCGCCAGGACCGTCTCCCCGAACCACCACGCCGAGAGCAGGGTGGTGGTGGCCGGCTACGGCGTCGTCGGGCAAAGTGCAGTCGAGCGCCTGGAGGATTCGGGCCTCGAATGTACGGTCGTCGATTCCGCCGGCGGGGACGGGGTGGACGTCGTGGGGAGCATCACCGACCCCGAGACGCTCTCGGAGGCCCGCGTCGAAACCGCGGAGTCGGTCGTGCTGGCGCTCGACGACGACACGGCCACGATGTACACGACGGTGGCGCTCGAACGGATTGCGCCGGACACGGAGGTCATCGTCCGGGCGAACGACATCGAGAATACGCGGAAACTCTACCGGGCCGGCGCGGAGTACGTGCTCGCGCTGTCGTCGGTGACCGGCCGGATGCTGGCCTCTATCCTGCTCGAAGACGAGGAGGTGCTGGCCCCCAGCACCCAGTTCGAACTCGTCCGGACGAGTGTTCCGTCGCTGGCCGGCAGGACGCTCGGTGAGGCCGACGTCCGGGAGAGAACAGGCGCAACCGTCGTCGCCGTCGAGCGCAACGGCGAACTGGTGAAAAACCCCGGCCCCGAGTTCGCCGTCGAACCCGGAGACACGTTCATCGTCGCAGGGGACGACGACGCCGTCAACAACTTCGTCGAACTGGGCCGGTCCTGACCTGCCGAAACGATACCGACGGAACCGTGACGCTCGTTCGGGGACCGACCGCCGAGAATCAGACTGCTGAGTGGGAAGGCGAAATGCAGGAGCTATTTATGCGGACATTTCGAACGAGGCACCAACTGGGGTGTAGCACATACCGAACGACGCCCACAGGCAATCGTATTGCCTGAAAGACACCGGAGGCGAGCAGTCGTGAGTGACGAGGAACTCGCAAAGGACCTGGGTCTACTCGCCGCAATGACCATCGGGATCGGGACGATGATCGGTGCCGGTATCTTCGTCCTGCCCGGCGTCGCCGCCCAGGAGGCCGGCCCTATCGTCGTCCTCTCGTTTGTCGTCGGGGGCGTCATCGCCGTGGTGAACGCCCTCTCGGTCTCGGAACTGGGCACGGCGATGCCCAAGGCCGGCGGCGGCTACTACTACGTCAACCGCGGCCTGGGGCCGCTGTTTGGCTCGATTTCGGGCCTGGGCGACTGGATGGGGCTGGCCTTCGCGTCGGCCTTCTACTGTATCGGCTTCGGTGGCTACTTGGCGGACCTGCTGGGTCACGTTACGTTCTCGCTCCCCGGCATCGGGACGGTCGCACTCGTTCCGACCATCGACATCGTCGTTCTCCAGCTCTCACAGACCCAGATG
Source organism: Halobacteriales archaeon QH_2_65_14 (assembly GCA_003021285.1). Lineage (GTDB taxonomy): Archaea > Halobacteriota > Halobacteria > Halobacteriales > Haloarculaceae > Halovenus. The sequence goes on from PXQO01000072.1 coordinate 24,209, forward strand.
GGGGCTATCCTCGCGGGCGTCATCTTCGTCGGCGTCAACTACATCGGCGCGAAGGAGACGGGCGGCGTCCAGACGGTCATCGTGCTCACGCTGCTGGGCATCCTGACCGTCTTCGCCGCCACCGGCTGGTTCTCGTTCGACTGGGGGACGCTCACACAGGACGGGTTCGCGCCCGACGAGGCCGGCGGATACGGCGCAATCCTGCCCGCGACCGGGCTGGTATTCGTCTCCTTCCTGGGGTACGCGAAGATTGCGACGGTCGCCGAGGAGCTGAAAAACCCCAGCCGGAACCTCCCGCTGGCCGTCGTCGGGAGCGTCGCCATCGTGACGGTCATCTACGCGATTCTCGTGGGTATCATGCTCGGCGTCGTCCCCTGGCACTCGCTGGACGACAAGGTCCCGGTCTCCCAGGTGTCCGAAATCACGTTCGAGGGGTGGCCCGTCCTGGGCGTGGTGGGCGTGACGCTCATCACGTTCGCGGCGATGCTGGCCACCGCTTCCTCGGCGAACGCCTCGATCCTCTCGTCGGCGCGCATCAACTTCGCCATGGGCCGGGACAAGATCGTCACGAACTGGCTCAACGAGATACACCCCAACTTCGCAACGCCGTACCGGTCGATTCTCGTCACGGGAGCGATGATTCTGGTGTTCATCGTCACGCTGGGCGGCGACCTCAAGGTACTGGCGACGGCGGCGAGCGTCCTCCATCTCGTGGTGTACACCCTGATGAACCTCGCACTCATCGCCTTCCGCGAGGCGGACGTCCCGGGGTACGACCCCGATTTCAGGGTCCCGCTGTACCCGGTGACGCCGATTCTCGGTGCGGTATTCTCGTTCGGGCTCATCTACTTCATCCAGTGGGAGGCCCAACTTCTCAGTGCGCTGTTCGTCGCCGGCGCAGTTGCGTGGTACTTCCTGTATGCACGCAAGGAGACGAGGGTCGAGGGAGCGCTGGGCAGGTACATCCGCGAACGGCCCGAGGAGATGCCCGACCTCGCCGTCTCGGCGGCGGAAGCGGCCTCGCCGGAGTCTGCGACTCCCTACAACGTGATGGTGCCCGTCTCGAACCCCGAGACCGAGGACGAACTGATCGCCATCGGGAGCACGATGGCCAAACAGCACGACGGCGTCGTCCACGCGGTGCACGTCGTCGAGGTCCCCGACCAGACGTCGCTCGATTACGCCTCCGAACACGTCGACGAACTGACTGCCGAGTCCGACGAGTACCTCGAAAAAGCCAGGGAGACCGCCGAGGGGTACGGTGCCGAAATCGAGACCCACACCGTCTTCTCACACCGGCCCTTCGACGAGATATTCGACTCGGCGCGCCGGTTGAACGCCGACACGGTAGTGGTGGGCTGGTCGCCCAACCGCCCGTGGACGAGCGGCCGAACCGGCGGCGCGCTCGACGAACTCACGATGGATCTCCCCTGCGATTTCCTCGTGTTCAAGGACCGCGGGTTCGACCCCTCGCGGGTACTGATGCCGACGGCCGGTGGCCCCGACTCGGACCTCAGTGCGGAAGTCGCCAAGGCGCTCCGCGACATCCACGGAGCGGAGGTGTCGGTTCTGCACGTCGTCGACGACGAGAGCGAGCAGGCCAGCGCGATGGGTTTCATCGGCGAGTGGGCCGACGACCACGGCCTCGGCGACGCGAACCTCCTGGTCGACACCGGCGGCGACATCGAGCACGCCATCGAACGCGAGGCCGCCGACCACAGCCTGATTGTGATGGGTGCGACGGGTCGCGGACTGCTCTCGCGGCTCCTCAGTGACTCGCTAGTCTTCGACGTGGTCGACGAAGTCGAGTGTTCCGTGTTGCTCTCGGAGCGGCCCGCCAGGCGGAGCCTGCGGGAGCGACTCTTCGGCCGGCGGACCGACCGCCCCGAGACCCGCGAGGAGCGGCCGGGAACGGCCGCGCCCGACGAGGCCGACGACTGAGTTCGAGAACACGCCGGGCGCGTGTTCGACGTCGCCGCACGGACGAACAGCCTGATTCGGAAGAATCCATCGACGAACGAGCAGACCGAGAGACGACCGTACTTATCATCGAAGAGGAAAAAGACCTCGGGGATATGTATGGGGCGTATCTCGAAGACGAGGTCGACGAAATTGCGGAGGATTTGGACGTCGAACATATCCAGAAACACAGGTGACGAGAGCCCCGATGAGGGCGCTTCGGGGCGCAGGGCGTCGACCGGGTCCCCGGTCGTCAGGAATCCTTTCGTTCGACGACGTCACCGAGCGTGTACTCGCCCGTCGAGGAGTCGCTCTCCCAGTCGGTTTCCTCGCCGCTCGACCCGGCAGTGAGGTCGATATCGAGGTTCCGTTCCAGTTTTCGCTGGACGTCGTCCGACGGCAGCGTCTCGCCGTGTTCGAGTTTCCGGATGAGACTCGCCTTCTCGTTGAGCTGTTTGGCGAGTTCGTCCTGGCTCAGGCCGGCGCTCTCGCGGGCGCTCCGGATGCGCTCGTCGTAATCCGTTGCCAGTTCCTCGATGTCCCCGTACATGTCGCGTCGACCTCCACCACCACCGCTCGATGTACTGCTGGAGGTCGTGCTCGTGGAACCCGTGCGGGAACCCGAGGAATCGCCACTGCTCGCCCCCGACGACCCGGAGCTACTCGTCGAGTACTTCGTCGAGGTGGACGAACTGCTGTCGTCGGTCTTGACCTCGGTACCGAACTCCGTACAGTTGTCACAGACGTCGAGTTCTGCACCCTCGATTTTGACGCGGTTCGGGCTTGACGTCTCAGTCCCGCACATCTCACACTGGACCATACTCCACCTTTTGCGACCCCCCCGCATAAATCGTACGCTCACGGTACTCACGACAGGCCGCGGAGTGCCGAGTAGAACCGCTGGAGTGCAGTCACGTGCCCGACGACGGCGAACACCACCAGCAACCAGCCGACGGGTCCGAACCCGAATGCAGTTGCCTCTACGAACGCCGCCACGACGGCGACGACTCCGGTCAGTGCGAGCCTGTCGGCACGGCCCAGCACACCCCCGTAGACGCGGTCCAGGTCGACAGCCTGTGCCTGCGTCCCCAGATACGACGTCATCAGCACGCCCGTGACGGCGAGGAAGCCGAGTGCGTACCGCTCGATGCCGGCCGCAAGCCCGCCGACGATGAGGATGTCCGCATAGCGGTCGAGCACGTGGTCGAACATGTCACCTGCCCTGGACTCGGCGTCGAGTTCGCGCGCCAGTCCCCCGTCCAGCAGGTCGAAGACGCCGTTACAGAACACCAGAAACGCACCGACGAGGTACAGTAACCGTTCCTCGCCCGCCCCGTAGAAGGCACCGGCCCCACCTGCCGCCATAACCAGCGCCAGACCGGTGGCGACGTTGGGCGTCATCCCGAGGCGTTTCGCTCCACTCACGACCGGTTCCATCATCCTGTCGGCGAGTGGACGAAACGAATCGAGTGTCATAGGTAATCCACGTAAGATACGGTGCCTGCGCTCGGTTCTCGAACACCCTCGATGGCGGCCTCGATGTCGGCCGCGACGTCGGCGGGCGGGCGATCAGTCGTCTGTATCTCGTAGACGCTGTCGCGTCCGTGGCGTTCCACGGCCTCTATCAGAATGAGGTCGAGCGCCTCGCTCTCTGCGTTCTCCGCGACGGACGACTCGCTCTCGGACCGTTCGGCGAGTCGCGATTCGAGTTCCGCAGGATGACAGCGGAGGACGACGACGCGGTCGGCGTCGAATCGGTGGGCGAGGTGGGACTCGAAGATGACGTCCTCCCGGCCGTCGAGCCACGCGGCGACCGCCTCCATATCGGCGATCTCCGAGTCGCGGTCGCTGTCCCGTCCCTGGGTCAGCCCCTCCTTCCGGATGACGTTGTTGAGGTGGACGACCGCCAGAGAGGTATCCACCAGGTCAGTAGCGGTCGTCTTGCCCGTGCCCGGCGTTCCGGTGACGGCAACCCTCACGCACCGACCACCTCGTTGACGACGTCGACGGCCCGGCGCGTCGCCTCCCTGGTCCCACAGGAAACCCGGATGCACCCGGGCAGTCCGAAACTGGAACAGTCGCGGACGATGACGCCCTCCTGCTGTGTTGCGCCCGCGACCGCCTCCGCATCACCGACTTCGGCCAGGACGAAGTTGCCGCCGCTCTCCCAGGTCACAACGTCGAGATTCGTCCGCATGTACTCGCGTGCCCAGCGGACTGTCTTGACGGTTCGCTCGACGTGGGCCTCGTCGTCGAGCGCGGCGAGTCCGGCGTGGCATGCCAGGAGGTTCACCCCGAAGGGCGTGTTGACTCGCTCGTACGCGCTCGCCCAGTCGGTGGGGACGAGCCCGTATCCCAGTCTGAGACCGGCCAGGCCGTACGCCTTCGAGAACGTCCGGACGACTGCAACGTCGTCACGTTCGTCGAGCAACTCCCGCGCCGACGCGCCCGTGGTGAACTCGCCGTAGGCCTCGTCGACGACGACCAGCGTCTCCTCGGGGGTCCTGCGCGCGAACGTCGCTATCTCGTCGAGTGGCATCTCCGACCCTGACGGATTGTGTGGCGTAGTGACGTAGACGATTCGGTGGCCGTCGAACGCGTCCAGGACCCGGTCAGCGGTCTGTGTAAACCCGTTGGCCTTGTCGAGGTGGTACCGGTCGACCTCGCCGTTGTGATACCGGGCGCTCATCGGGTAGTACGCGAATCCCGGGTCGGGAACGAGGACCCTGTCGCCGGGGTCGAGGAAGGTGCGGCCGAGGTAATCGAGGACGCCGTCCCCGCCCGCGCCGAGCCACACCTGGTCGTTCCGGAGGTTCCACCTGTCTGCGAGCGCGGCAGTGAGGTCGGCGTGGGCGGCTTTCGGGTACGTGTGGACGGTGTCGGCGGCCGCCTCGATGGCGTCGACAGCGCGAGGGCTCGGACCGTGGGGGTTCTCGTTCGACGAGAGTTTCACCAGGTCGTCGGGGTCGAGGCCGAGTTCGCGCGCAACCTCCTCGATTCCCCGGCCCGCGCTGTATGGGCGGTGGTCCGACAGGTCCCGTGTCTCCATGGTCGGAAAATACGGATGCCACATCTTAAGCGTGGTTATACTGAAGAGATAGCAATCGTTTTTTCCCGTCAGCTACGAGGTGCCGCCAGGGCGTGTGGCCTAGTGGATAGGGCGAGGGGTTCCTAACCCCTCGACCACGGGTTCGAATCCCGTCACGCCCGCTGTTTACTCCTCACGTCCGTTCGTCGCAAAACAGCGGGCGTGACGACCCTCACGAACGCTTCGCGTTCGCTCGGTCCCGTCACGCCCGAAGCCTCGTCATTCTCGGGTCCATACTCGTTGACGGGATTACTGCGACACCGTTCACCGAGCAGTATGGACGCCTCAACGGGAGTTCCGGCGGATGAGCCAAACCGAGAACCGTCGCCGCTGGCCGGTATGTTGGCGGGCCTGCCACCGGATTCGAGCAGTAGTCGAAACGTTGATTGGGGGAGGTGGGCAAGGTGAGAGCGATGGTCGCTGGGCTGGTGCGGACAGTGAGACGACAGTCGCCCGAACGGCTAGCACTGGTGTTCGGACTTTTTGCAGGCGTACTGTCGGCCGCCTTTGCAGTTTCACTCCTCCAGTCGGGACAGGAGCTGGATTTTCAGGCGTATTACTTTACAGGAAAGGCCATCGTGGAGGGGAAACCCTTCGTCGGGACGGCAATTCACGAGGGGACGTTTCTCACCGACAAGGAGTACGTCTATACCCCGATTACGGGGCCGGTATTTGTGGTGTACGCGCTCTTTCCCAAGTGGTATCTCGGATACGTCGTGCATGGCCTCGTGTTGCTCGCAACCTTCTACGCGCTCGGACGCATCTCGATACGGTACATCGAATCCCACGGCCGTGACCTTGCGAAGGCCGACCGATGGTTGATTCTCCTGTTTTTCATGTTCTCCGGGCCGTCCGTGCTGGGCCTGTTCAGGGGCAACGTCGACCCGATAATGCTGTGGATGGTCGTTGTCGGCTATCTCGCGGTGGAACGGGGACGGGAAGCCTACGGGGGGACGCTGTGGGCAATCGCGTCGCTGTTCAAGTTCTTCCCCGCGATGCTGGGGGTGTGGCTGCTTTACAGGCGGGCTTACCGTGCCATCGCGGCGGCACTCGCCGTCGGAATCGGCGCGGTAGTCCTCAGCGTCGCGGTGTTCGGTCTGGAGACGCACATCGAGTTCGTGGATTTCATCCTCCACGAACGAAGCCGGCAAGCCGCGTTCGAAGGCGGGCTTGACCCGACACACCGTGCGATAACGCTCCGGCGGCCGCTGTCCCGGATACTGCCACTCTCGGGGCTGCAACTGGCCGGGCTGTCACTCGCATTGCTGTCACCGTTTCTCGCGCTCCTGTACTGGCACGCTGAGACCGATCTCGAAAACCTCGGCGTGTTCTTTGCCACTCTCATCACCCTGCTCATAACGGTCATTCCCTCGACGATGGGCTACTCGGTGTACTTTCTGTTCCCGCTCGTTGCGCTCGTGTATCTGGTCGAAAACAGGACGGCGAAAGACTGTCTTCTCGCCGGATTAGTGTTGATTCACGTCATTGTATATCCGCAGGACATCCAGTTGCTACTCGAAGCGCTCCCGCTCTCCGAGGGGACAGTCGAGACGATAATGGCCCCGGTCTGGGGCGTGCTGGCATACGGCTCCTTCCAGCTATGGGGAACACTCTCCCTGTTTGCGGGGTGTCTCGTGTACGTCTGCCTCCCACTGACGGGGGTTTCGGCCGACCGGCCGGGCATCGACCGAACGTAAGACACCGTAACAGAGGGGGGCGAACCGGCGGGGAGGAAGTCAACGATTCTGGTAAGTAAGTCCGCGCCGAAGCGTCGAGTGTGATTGTCGTCACGACCGAGGATTTCGAGGTTTACCACGACGTCGTGTCCGAACTCCGTGACCGGGGCCTCACCTTTACCACCGTCGAAGCGGATGCCGAAATCCCGCCGGAAGCATCCGTCGTGGTCACGAGTGTGGACGAGACAGTCGAGAGTGGGGAGGTGCCAGTTGTCCAAGCCGAACCTGGGGCCCCGCGGACGGCCATCGAGGAGGTGGTGGCACTGTTGTGCGGTCGGAGCGGGCGCACAGTCGTCGGGATTGATCCAGGCGAAACTCCCGGAATCGCGGTGCTCGTCGGGGACATGGTCGTCGCAACGTTCCAGGTGCCCCCGGAGGACGTCGCAGAGGTCCTCCACGAGGAGACCGAGGACGCCGTGGACCCGCTGGTTCGCATCGGGGACGGCGCTCGCCTCATCGGAGCGCGCATCATCGACGACATCGAGGACGTGCCGGTCGAACTCGTCGACGAGACGGGGACGACGCCGTATCTCGGAACCGGG
>PXQO01000072.1:31582-33503 GCA_003021285.1 Halobacteriales archaeon QH_2_65_14
GGAACCGGGACGCGCGGACTGGGTGACGTCCTGGCGGCGGTGAACATCGCCAGAATGGAGGGGGATGCGGTCGAGACGCGGGATATCCAGCCGACGCCCGGCGAACTACAGCGCATCAAAGAGCAGTCCCGGGAACAGAGCGAGACGAACCGCGCTATCGACGCGGACCTCGCACGCCAGGTCGCACTCGGCGAGTTGACCATCCGGGAGGCACTCGACGAACACCGGGACAGTACGTGACGCCAACCGGGGGAGAGTTCCGGAGGCTTAAACACCCTGGTAGCAAGACAATGGGTATGGCACGGGAGTACGAACCGGTTGAATCACCGGACGAGACGACAGTCTTTGCCTATCACGACCTGACACCGCCGACGACGGCGGACGTCTATCGTGCCCACCGGACCGTCAGTGAGTACTTGCCCCAAACGCCGCTGGTCCGTTGCGAGTGGCTCTCGGCCGAACTCGATGCGGACGTCTATCTCAAGCGCGAAGACACGTTACCCACGGGGGCGTTCAAGGTTCGTGGTGGCGTGAATCTCGTTTCGAGGCTCTCCGAGGAGTTTCGCGAACGGGGCCTCATCGCCGCGAGCACCGGAAATCACGGCCAGTCGGTCGCCTACGCAGGGCGGGAGTTCGACGTGCCGGTCACGATCTGTCTCCCGGAGGACGCGAACCCCGGCAAGGTCCGGGCGATGGAGCGGTTCGGGGCCGAGATAACGTATCACGGAGACGACTACGACGAGGCGCGGAGCCACGCGGAACGCCTCGCCACCGAGGAGGGCTATCGGTACGTCCATTCGGCCAACGAGTCGGAACTGGTGGCTGGCGTGGGTACCGGCGGCATCGAGATAGTCGAGGAACTGCCGGACGTCGACGCATGTCTGGCACCGATAGGCGGCGGGTCCTGTGCGTCGGGGTACTGTCTGACCGTGGGTGAACTCACGGACGCCGATGTCGTGGGCGTGCAGTCGAGGGCCGCCCCGGCGGCCTATCGAGCGTGGCGGGACGGCCATCTCGCCCCCCACGACACGATGGAGACGACGGCCGAAGGACTCGCGACGCGGGTACCGTTCGCTCTGACGCAGGAAATCCTCCGCGAGAAACTCGACGACTTCCTCCTCGTGGAGGACGACGCGATAAATCCGGCAATAAAGCGGTTGCTCGAAGAGGAACACGTACTCATGGAAGGTGCGTGTGCGACCGCTGTGGTTGCGCTCATGGACCACCACGAGCGATTCAAGGACAAAACGGTCGTCCTGCCCGTCTCGGGGCGCAACCTCGCCGTCGAGAAACTGGGCCGTATCATCGGAGACAGTCACGCCACATCGCCGGAGTGAGAAAACCCCGGCGTCTGCCACGGTAACGCGGGTTCAGCGACAGATGATGCGACTGCCAGGCTAGAACATTCAAGACAGTCGGGGACAGAATGGTCGGTGTGGACCGGAAACGACTCGTCGCCGACCTTGAAGAGCGGTTCGGGGGGACGGAGGAAGCGTTGCGTGCGGTTTCGCGCCAGGCGATGGACCTGGCTGATTCCGGGCGGATCGAGGAGGACATGGGATACGAACTGACGGCCGACGCAGTCGTCTCGAACATGGCGGACGCACCCGACGACTACCCCGTCGTCGAACGGTGGAACTGGTGGATCGGGTCGCTCGAACTCTCCTACGGAGCATACCAGCGGTTTCGCGTCCGACCGGACATCGGCGTGACCGACTCGGGTCCGGAATAGATGAACGTCGAGTTTCTCGGCGGTGCCCGCGAAATCGGCCGGAGTGCTATCCTGGTCAACGATTCGCTGTTGCTCGATTATGGACTGCAGACCTCGACGCCACTCCAGTATCCAGTCGGGGACGTCGATCCCGAAGCGGTGGTCGTGAGTCACGGCCACCTCGACCACGCCGGGGCCGTTCCCGCCCTG
>PXQO01000073.1 GCA_003021285.1 Halobacteriales archaeon QH_2_65_14
GGGAGACAGACCGTTCTGGTTCCCGACCTGGCGCTGGCGCTGTGTAGCGCCGCGGCGGGGGCGGCGCTTGCGACCTGCCGGCTGTGGTTTCGCGCTGCTGGTTCGGGCATGGAAATGCGTGTATCCGATGGCATCGAACGCACACTGGGTGGTGCACTGGCGTTCTCCGTTGGAACGTTCGTTCTCGCGCTTGCATCACTGTGGACTGTCACCGCTGTCACTGTCCGCGTGACCGCCATCCTCTGGATTGCAGGGGGGTATCTCGTCGTGGCCTTCGGGGGCCTGTCGTTTCTGGTTGCGCTGTGGGCCGTCCCCGGACGTGTCCCCCGACTGAGCTAACCAGGGGAACGGAGACGTCACGGACTAGAAGGGGACGAGCGTACGCAGCCGTCCGAGAATACTGCCCGAGAGGCGTTCGCGTCTCGCCTCGAAGACGGGGTGAAGCGCGTTGAGCATGTCCTGTTTCGAGTCGAACGACCGGCAGTCACACGCCTCCAGCGCCTCCGAGAGGGCAATCTCGTGGCCCGCCGGGTCGACGGCAACGCGCTCGTCGCCGTACCGGGCCGCGAGGTCAGTGCACGCAATCGGAAATGAGACGTCCCACTTGTCGACGTACCCGTCGAGCGCGACGATGCCGAACTCGCCGGTATCCGGTTCGTCGTCGATGTCGTTCGAGGGTGGCCGTGCCGCCATGCTACCGAAGACCTGTAGCTCCAGCCCGAAAATACTATGGAAATACCGCGGGCGCGACGGGGAGGACCGCGTCGCCCGGACGGGTCTCGGGGGGTTTATCACCCGGCCACGCCTTCGACCCGGTATGAGCGAGACCGACCAGTCCCAGCCCGGACGCGAGGAGATCTGGCTCGAAAAGTACCGCCCGCGGACGCTTGAGGAGGTGGTCGGTCACAACGCCATCGTCGACCGCCTCCAGAGCTACGTCGAACGCGACGACCTCAGCCACATGCTGTTCGCTGGCCCGGCAGGCGTCGGAAAGACCACGTGCGCGATAGCGATTGCACGCGAACTCTACGGCGAGGACTGGGAGGAGAACTTCCTCGAACTGAACGCGTCCGACGAGCGGGGCATCGACGTGGTGCGCGACCGCGTCAAGAACTTCGCACGCACCTCCTTTGGCGGACACGGCTACCGGATTATCTTCCTCGACGAGGCCGACGCGTTGTGTGTACCGCCTGGAACGGAAGTCGTTACGGGGTATCCATCGTCACCCGAAGTGAAAAAAATCGAAGACGTAGCAGAGAGTGGCGAGCCGATCCCATCTGTCGATTTCGAGACTAACGAGATACAATCGGATAAAGGCCAACTAGTGGATTCTGGCGTTGCGGACTTTTTCGAACTCGAATTAGCGGATGGGAGATCCGTACTCGCGAGTCTCACACATCCATTTTTTGTCGTCGGAGAAGACGGCAAACTCGTCGAAAAGGAACTTCGGGAACTGTCTCCAGGGGATAAAATCGCCGATTTCAAAGAGGATATCGGTGTAAGCCAGTGTGAGATTTGCGAACAATGGACTGCGGGGAGATTCTGTTCTGTCGCCTGTAAGTTCCTCGATACGTACGGTGACGAGTACAGGTTCATCGTCGTTGGCGACGGGGAACTACCACATCACGAACACTATGAAAGAGAAGAGTTCGAACCTGCCCTCATATCAGATGGTGGACCACGCACTGTCCAAACCATAGAAGTCAGCCGTATCGAATACAGCCACCGTGGGAAAGCATACAACATCAGTATGGAGAACACACCCAACTTCATGCTTGCCAATGGGATTTTGACCCACAATACCAGCGACGCACAGTCTGCGCTGCGCCGGACGATGGAGCAGTTCTCGAACAACGTCCGGTTCATCCTCTCGTGTAACTACTCCTCGCAGATCATCGACCCCATCCAGTCGCGGTGTGCCGTCTTCCGGTTCTCGCCCCTGTCGGACGAGGCAGTCGAACAGCAGGTCCGCATGATCGCCGACAACGAGGGGATCGAGGTGACCGACGACGGCGTCGAGGCGCTGGCCTACGTCGCGGGCGGCGACATGCGTGCGGCCATCAACGGCCTGCAGGCCGCCGCCGTCACGGGCATCGTCGTCGACGAGGAGGCGGTCTTCGAGATAACCAGCACCGCCCGCCCCGAGGAAATCGAGGAGATGGTCCGGCTGGCACTCGACGGCGATTTCACCGCCGCGCGAACGCACCTCGACCGACTCCTGACCGAGGAGGGCATCGCCGGCGGCGACGTCATCGACCAGCTACACCGCTCAGTCTGGGAGTTCGACCTCGACGACGAGGCGGCCGTCCGCCTGCTCGACCGCATCGGCGAGGCCGACTACCGCATCACCGAAGGTGCGAACGAACGGATCCAGCTCGAAGCCCTGCTCGCGTCGGTCGCCCTGGAAGAGTAGCATGGACGGGACGTACGTCCGGGAGGCAATCGAACTCGCCAGGTGCACGATGTACAGAGTACCGAACCCTGCGAGATGTGTTCGACTGCGATCCACTACGCCGGACTGGACCGGGTCGTCTACAGCGTTACTCCGGCGTGGGGCAATCAACCCGGTTACGCCGGGCGGATAGCGGGGGCAGTCGAGGGCCACACCGAGGACGACTCGGAACTGTTTTATCCGTCGCTGAGTTGCCATACACCAAACAGATGAGCGACCTTGAGGAGGAGTATCAGCTCGACTACTTCAAAAACGAGGGGTTCGTCCGGCGACAGTGTCCGGAGTGTGGGGACTACTTCTGGACCCGGGACGAGTCGCGGGAGACCTGTGGCGAACCGCCCTGTGCGAGCTACGAATTCATCGACGACCCCGGATTGGACGAGTCGTACAGCCTGGCCGAGATGCGCGAGGAATTCCTGTCGTACTTCGAGGAACACGGCCACGAGCGCATCGACCCGTATCCGGTCGCGGCGAACCGCTGGCGCGACGACGTCCTGCTCACGCAGGCGTCGATCTACGACTTCCAGCCCCACGTCACGAGCGGTCGGTCGCCGCCGCCGGCGAACCCGCTGGCCGTGAGCCAGCCCTGCATCCGGATGCAGGACATCGACAACGTCGGCAAGACCGGCCGCCACACGATGGCCTTCGAGATGATGGGCCACCACGCGTTCAACGCCGACGAGGGGAGCGGCTACGCCTACGAGGGGGAGGTCTACTGGAAAGAGGACTGCGTGGAGTACTGCGAGGGCTTTTTCGAGCGGTTCGGCGTCGACCTGGAGGAACTCGTCTACATCGAGTACCCGTGGTGTGGCGGGGGTAACGCCGGCCCGGCACTGGAGGTCATCTACCGGGGGCTCGAACTCGCCACGCTCGTGTTCATGTGCATGGAACTGGACCCCGATGGCGAGTACGAACTCCACGACGGCAACCGCTACAGCTTCATGGACCGCCGGATCGTCGACACCGGCTACGGGCTCGAACGCTGGACCTGGATGTCCCAGGGAACGTCGACGGTCTACGAGGCCGTCTACCCCGAGATGATCGAGTTTCTCAGGGACAACGCCGGGCTGACCTACACGAGCGAGGAGGAAGCGATCATCCACGGGGCCTCGCGGCTGGCAGGGAACCTCGACATCGACGACGTCGACGACCTGGAGGCGGCACGCGGCGACATCGCCGACGAACTCGACGTCGACGTCGACAGGCTCCGGGAACTGCTCGAACCCCTGGAGGAGATTTACGCCATCGCGGACCACTGCCGGACGCTTGCGTACATGCTCGGCGACGAGATCGTCCCCTCGAACGTCGGCACGGGCTACCTGGCGCGGATGGTGCTTCGCCGGACCAAGCGCCTGGTCGACAGCGTCGGCGTCGACGCCCCGATGGACGAACTCGTCGACATGCAGGCCGAACGCCTCGGCTACGAGAACCGCGACACCATCCGCGACGTCGTCCGCACCGAGATCGAGAAGTACCGCGAGACGCTCGAACGCGGCTCGCGCCGGGTCGAGACCCTCGCCGAGGAGTACGCCCGGGAGGGCGAACCCATCCCGGTCGACGAACTCGTCGAACTGTACGACTCCCACGGCATCCAGCCGGACATGGTCGAGGAAATCGCCGCCGAGTACGGCGCGGACGTGACGGTCCCCGACAACTTCTATGCGCTCGTCGCTGGCCGTCACAGCGACGAGAGCGGTCCGACCGAGGGGGCGGAAACCGGCCTCGACGCCGAGCAGTTCGCGGACCTGCCAGAGACCGACCGGCTCTACTACGAGGACCAGCAACGCCTGGAGTTCGAGGCGATGGTCCTTGAGGTGTTCGAGCGCGAGGACGGCTACGACGTGGTGCTCGACCAGACCATGTTCTATCCCGAGGGCGGTGGCCAGCCGGCCGATCACGGGACCCTCACGACAGACGAGGGGACCGTCGAAGTGACGGACGTCCAGCTGGTCGGCGACGTCGTCGTCCACCGGACCGACGAGGACCCGGGGAAAGGCGAGTTCGTTCGCGGCACCCTCGACGGAACCCGCCGCTGGCGACACATGCGCCACCACACGGCGACCCACATCGTCGGCCACGCCGCCCGGCAGGTGCTGGGCGACCACATCCGCCAGGCGGGAGCCCAGAAGGGAACCGAGAGCGCCCGGCTGGACGTGACACACTACGAGTCCATCACTCGCGACCAGGTAAAAGAGATCGAGCGGGTGGCAAACGAGATCGTGATGGACAACGCCGCAGTCGACCAGATGTGGCTCGACCGCAACGAGGCGGAGGCGGACTACGGCTTCGACATCTACCAGGGTGGCATCCCCGAGGGCGAGCGCATCCGTCTCATCCACGCCGGCGAGGACACCCAGGCCTGTGGCGGAACGCACGTCTCCCGGACCGGCGACGTCGGCACGATCAAGCTCCTGGGAACCGAGCGCATCCAGGACGGCGTCGTCCGCCTGACCTACGCTGCCGGCGACGCGGCCATCGAGGCGACCCAGCACACTGAGGACCTGCTCGACGCGACTGCCGACGTGCTGGACGTCAGTCTCGACGAGGTACCGGAGACGGCCGAACGGTTCTTCGAGGAGTGGAAGGCGCGGGGCAAGCGCATCGAGGAACTCAAAGAGGAACTCGCGGCCGTCCGCGCGAGTGGCGACGGCGGCGAGGAGATCGAAATCGACGGGATGAGCGCGGTCATCCGGCGGCTCGACGGCGACATGGACGAACTCCGGGCCACCGCGAACGCGCTCGTCGAGGACGGCAAGATTGCGGTCATCGGTGCCGCCAGGGACGGCGCACAGTTCGTCGTGGCCGTCCCCGACGGCGTGGACGTCGACGCCGGCGCGGTCGTGGGCGAACTCGCCCGGCGCGTCGGCGGTGGCGGCGGCGGCCCCCCGGACTTCGCGCAGGGCGGCGGCCCCGACGGCAACAAACTCGACGACGCGCTCGACGACGCCCCCGACATCCTCCGGAAGGGTCTCGACGCGTCGTAGCTTCTTTTGCTCTCCCGGTCGGTTCTTCCTTCTGAACTGCTCCAACGTCAGCCCGTGCGGTGGCGTGCGCGAGCAACGCGCGCGAGGGATGAAGTAACGCAACGAGCGAAGCGAGTGAGCAGGGCGAGACTGACGGTCTCGCTTGCCTGCGGGCGACTCGTGGGTCGCTCGCAGACACACGCAGGCCGGAGGCCGAAGCGCGTCGTCCGGGAATCTTCGATTCTCGGGATCACGAAAATCGCGTAATGAATGATAGAAGTTCGGGGAACCGGATTGTCGAAAGACCTGCCCCTTTCAATCCCACCCGTTCAGCTAAAGAGGCGGGCGACACGCGGTGGCCAGCCAAATTGCTGATACGGGCGGGACTGGAAGGGGCCGGCCGTCTCGGCAAAGCGAGCGAGGAGCGCAGTGTGGGTCCACCGAGCCGAGACGGCCGGGGGCTTTCACGACGAAACCCCACCACCCACCGCTGGACCTCCCGAGTCCCGTAACTGTTTACTCACCCGCCACGAACGACCCGGCGTGCCGACCACAACGACAGACGACGGCGTCTCCCTCTACTACGAGAGCGCCGGATCAGGAGAGACAGTTGCCTTCGTGGGCGAGGCCGGCTACGGAGCGTGGCAGTGGGGCTGGCAACACGGGGCGGTCGCCGGCCCCCACGAGGCGCTGGTCTGGGACCTCCGCGGGACGGGGCGGTCCGACAGCCCCGAGGGCCCCTACACGGTGGAGCGACTCGCCCGGGACCTGGAGGCAGTACTCTCGGCCACAGACGCGCGACGGGTCCACCTCGTCGGTGCCGGCCTCGGCGGGATGGTCGCACTCCGACACGCACGGCTGTTCGACCGCACGGCCACGCTGACGCTGTTCGACACGGCCGCCGCCGGCGACGATGTCGACGAGGCTACACTCCGGAGCCTCCAGGCCCCCGGGACCGACCGCGAGGCACTGCGCGAGTCACTCGCCGGCGTGTTCACGGAGTCGTTCCTGGCACAGAAAGAGCAGGTCGAGCAAATCTGTGACTGGCGCGCCGAGGAGGACGCCGACGCAGCGGCGTTCGACGCGCAGGTCGCCGCCGCGCTGTCGTTCGACGCCGGACCGCTGTACGAACTGACCATCCCGGCGCTGGTCTGCCACGGTCTCGACGACCCCGTCGTTCCCTTCGAGGCCGGCGAACGCCTCGCGGAGGACCTGCCGCGTGGCACGTTCGAAGCGGTCGAGGGCCGACACCTCGCTTTCGTCGAACACGCGCCGGCCGTCTCCGACCGACTGCTCGCGTTTTTCGACGAACACGTCAGCTCCGAACCGTTCTGAGGAGGGGACACAAGACCACTGACCGCACGCTTATGTACGCCGAGCAACTACCACTGATCCGATGGAACGAGTACGGATCGCGGTGCTGAACGCGTCCTATGACGCGTACAACACCCGGCGGAACTTCCGGCGGGAACTCGACGCGGACCTCGTCGAGTTCGACGTCACCGGCCGCGACCTCCCGGGGGCGTTCGCGTTCGACGCGTTCGTCGTGACCGGGTCGCGTGCCTCGGTCTACTGGGACGAACCGTGGATCGACGACGTCGCCGAGTGGACCGAGGAGGCAATCGACCGCGGGTTGCCGGCGCTGGGGGTCTGCTGGGGCCACCAGCTACTTGCCGACGTCCTCGGCGGCGAGGTCGAGGACATGGGCGAGTACGAAATCGGCTACCGGACGGTCCGCCAGCGCGGTGACTCCCCCCTGTTCGACGGCCTCGACCGCGAGTTCGTCGCCTTCGAGACCCACTCCGACCGCGTCGTGGCGCTTCCCGACGGCGCGGTCCCGATTGCCGAGAACGACTACGGGGTGCAGGGGTTCCAGCACGGCCACGTCTTCGCCGTCCAGTTCCACCCCGAGTACGACCGCCGGACTGCGGCGGAAGTCACCCGCGGGAAAGAGACCCTCTCCGCGGAGCGCATCCAGGCGGTCCTCGACGGCATCGACGACGAGAACTACGCGGCCGCCTGCGAGACCAAGACACTGTTCGAGAACTTCGTCGCGTACGTCCGAGAGCCACTCCGGAAACCCGACGAACGAACCGACCAGCCTACCTCCTCCAAGAAAGACCGTGTGATACGTAACTGGTAGCTATTATTGAGCATATATTAGGTATGTTCGATATCAGCAAGTAGAGGTAACTTACTCTCGGTATCACCACTAACTTTAAATGTGACCCACATGACCACACATACTATGCAGGATTGGCGATCTGTCAAACGGCGCAAAGTACTGAAGGCAACACTCGGCACCTCGGCGACGATGGGCCTGGCCGCGCTGGCCGGCTGTACTGGGGACGATGACGGCGACGGGACAGAAGATAGCGACGACACGGGCGACGACGGGACAGGTGATAGCGACGACACGGGCGACGACGGGACAGGTGATAGCGACGACACGGGCGACGACAACATGTCCGACCTCGATGAGATTACGATCACGCTGTCGCAGTTCCCGGACACGCAGGACCCCCTCGACCACATCACCGGGGACTACTTCGACGTGTTCGACCACATCTACGAACCACTGTTCGACTTCGAACCCGGTGAAGGGATATTCTCGCGCGTCGTCACGGACTGGGAAGCACAGGGTGACGGTACGACCCACCTGACCATCCCCGACGACGTGTCGTTCCACAACGGCGACACACTCACCGCCGAGGACATCGCGTGGACGATAAACCGGACTGTCGACCCCGACATGGGCGTCGCAAGCCCCATCGGCGCGTTCGGCCTCGGCTCGATCCAGGGCGCTGAGGCGGTCGACGAGACGACCGTCTCGGTCGAGTACTCCGCCGCACCCGGCCTGGCGGAGTTCGAGTTCGGGAACTACGCCCGGGCGATGAACAGGCAGTGGGCAATCGACAACTTCGACGCCGAGAACGAGGCAATCGCGGGATCGAGTCCCGACGTGTTCAACGGGACCGGCCCCTACGAGGTCGTCGATTTCACCTCCGGCGAGGAGATCGTCCTCGAAGCATTCGACGACTACTGGGGCGAGGAGCCGCCCTTTGACCGTGTCACGTTCAACGCCGACAAGCAGTCCAGCGGCCGGGCCGCGTCCCTCGAAGCCGGCGAGACCGACCTCACGATCAACATCCTGCCCGAGGACGTGGCGACGATCAACAACGCGAGCGGCGTCGAGGTGCGACAGGTCACCAGCTTCCGGACGGTGTTTTGCCCGATGAAAAACACCGTCGAACCGTACGACAGCCAGGAGTTCCGGCAGGCCATCAACTACGCCGTCGACAACGAGGCCATCGTCCAGAACGTCCTCAGCGGGTTCGGCGAACCGGTCGGCCAGCCGGTCGCGCCCGGCATCAACGGTTACGCCCCGGACATCGAACCCTACGAGCAGGACGTCGGCATGGCCGAGAGCCTCGTCTCGGAGAGTGGCTACGGCGGCGTCGAGATCACGCTGACCGCGCCCCAGGGCCGCTACCTCAACGACGCGAACGTCGCCCAGACCGCCGCGGACATGATCGACCAGCTGGAGAACGTCAGCTGCGAGGCGAACATCGTCGAGTTCCCCGTCGTCTCCGACGAGAACAGTTTCGGGCTGGACCCCGACGACATCGTCCACCCGTTTTTCATGATCGGCTGGGGAACCATCACTGGCGACGCCGACTACGGGACCCAGGGCTTTTTCACGAACCCGGACGGCAACAACACGCCGGTGTTCCGTGACGACGAACTCGAACAGGCCATCCTCGATAGCCAGCAGATGCAGGACCCCGAGGAGCGCACCCAGCAACTCCAGCAGGTGATGCAACTGGCCCACGAGAAGGCCCCGTGGCTGTACCTCCACGTCCAGGAGAGCATCTACGGCGTCAACGAGCAGATTCAGTGGGAGCCCCGCGAAGACGAGACCGTCTATATCTGGGACATGAGCGCGTGAACGGCCGGCTGGAGAGCCAGAAATCGGGAAAAGCGAAAGCGTAATTACCGTCGCCCTGTCTGTATCTAACAGCTCAATGTCGATGCCGAAGTTTCTCCTCCGGCGGACTCTCCAGGGAATTTTCGTCATCTGGGGCGTCGTTACTGTTCTCTTTGTGCTCCGGGCAGTCTCCCCGGGCGACCCGGCGACGCTGATGCTGGGTGAGGGGGCGAACCAGGAACTCATCCAGCAGGTGCGGGCCGAGGAGGGGCTGAACGACCCGATCTTCGTCCAGTACGCGGACTACATCACGGACCTCGTCACGGGCGATCTGGGCTACTCCTGGCGGTCGAACAGGGAGGTCGAGGCGATGGTCATCGAGCGCATCCCGGCGACGCTGGAGCTGTCGATTGCCGCGACCATCGTCGCAATCTCGATTGCCGTTCCCATGGGCGTCATCTCCGCGACGCGCCGCGAACAGCTGTCAGACTACGGGGCGACGCTGTTCTCGCTTCTGGGCATCAGCACGCCGAACTTCTGGCTTGGACTGATGCTCATCCTCGTGTTGGGCGTGTGGGTCGGAATCTTCCCGACCGGCAGGCGTGCCGTCGGCTTCGGCGAGGCACTCATGACGCTCGTCGGGACCGGCTCCCCGGGGGAACTTCTCACCTGGCTGGAGTACATCGCCCTCCCCGCGCTGACGCTGGGGACGTACTTCACGGCGCTCATCACGCGTCTCACCAGGAGCGGGATGATCGACGAACTGGGCAAACCCTACGTGAAAGCAACCCAGGCCAAGGGGCTTCCCCTGGTGTTGACCCGGTACAAACACGTGTTGCGCAACACGATGATCCCCATCATCACCGTGCTGGGCCTCCAGATGGGGACGCTGATGGGTGGGGCGGTCATCACCGAAACGGTGTTCAACTGGCCCGGACTCGGTCAGCGCTTCGTCGACGCGCTGGGAATCCGTGACTGGCCGCTCATGCAGGGGATCATCCTCTTTGTCGCCATCTCGTTCGTGGTCATCAACATCGTCGTGGACGCACTCTATACGTATCTCGACCCACAGGTGAGCGTCGAATGATATCGGATCGCGTCAAGTCGAACCTGCAGTACGCGTTCTGGGAGAGTTTCCTCCCGAAACTCGGCATGATACTGCTGGTCACCATCGTGCTCATGGCCGTGTTTGCACCCCTGATCGCGACCCACGACCCGACGCGAACGGGCCACTTCAACGAGGACGGCGCGCAGTATCCGCCCCTCGGGTTCGAGTACACCTCCGAGATCGCTACCGGCGGCGAGATCGTCGAGATCACCGTCGAGTCGACGAACGAGCACATCCTGGGGACGAACAAGATCGGGCAGGACGTCTTCTCCCGGTTTGTCTACGGCGCACGCGTCTCGCTACTGGTCGGCATCTTCGGTGTCGTGCTGGCACTGATAATCGGGGTGCCCTTCGGCCTCATCGCGGGATACTACGGCGGGCACATCGACGACGGGTTGATGCGCATGGCGGACATCATGCTCGCGTTCCCGTCGCTCGTGCTCGCGCTCGCACTGATCGGGGTGTTCGGCCAGCAACCGATACGCGTCCCCGATCCAATCGTCAAGGCGGGGCTGGCCGAGGGGATGCCCGAGACCATCCCAATCCCCGGTGCCGTCATCATCGTCGTCGCCCTGGTGACCTGGGTGTGGTTCGCGCGCGTGGCTCGCGGGGAAGCCCTCTCGCTTCGCAACGCGGAGTACGTCAAGGCAGCCAGGAGCTTCGGGACGAGCAACCGGACGATCCTGTTCAAACACGTACTCCCGAACAGCCTCACGCCGATCATCGTCCTCGCGACGATCCAGATTGCGGTCATCATCCTCACTGAGGCGTCGCTCGCGTACCTGGGGTTCTCGGGAACGACGCTCTCGTGGGGCTTCGAGATCAAACAGGGCCAGTCGGTCCTCAGAACCCGGCCGTGGGTCGCGATGGTCCCCGGAATCGGCATCGTACTCAGCGTCATCAGCGTCAACCTGCTGGGTGACTGGTTCCGGGACGCGCTCGACCCCAACATCGAGGGAGGCGAACGGGGTGGCTGAGATGAGCGAGGACATCCTCCGCGTCAGCGACCTGTCGACGCGCTTTTTCACCAACGAGGGGCAGGTGAACGCCGTCGAGTCGGTCGACATGACGATTGAGCGCGGCGAGGTGTTCGGCATCGTCGGCGAGAGCGGGTCGGGCAAGAGCGTCACGGCACTGTCGATCATGGACCTGGTCGAGTCGCCCGGCGAGATCACCGACGGCTCCATCGAGTACCGGAACGAAGACCTCGCGGACGCGATCCGGGACGACCATCCCCACGCCGTCGACGGTGAGTTCGTCGACCTGCTCTCGGTGCCCGAGACGGTCCACTCGGGACTCCGGGGGACCTCCTTCAGCATGATCTTCCAGGACCCCGAGAGCAGTTTAAACCCGAGTCTGACCGTCGGCGAGCAGATCGCCGAGGCCGTCGAGGTCCAGCGCCGCGCGAGTTCGCGGCCGCGCTCGGGCAGGGCCCGCACGCAGGGTGTCCAGTACTCGCTGGGTTCGTACATCGCCTCGACGATCCTCCCCTCGAAGAAGTTCGTCACCGAGGAGAGCAAAACGAGGGCCATCGAGTTGCTCGAACTCGTCGGGATTCCCGACCCGGTCAAGCGGGCCGACGAGTACCCCCACCAGTACTCCGGCGGCATGCTCCAGCGGGCGATGATCGCCCAGGCGCTTGCCGGCGAACCTGACGTGCTGGTCGCCGACGAACCGACGACTGCGCTCGACGTCACGATCCAGGCCCAGATTCTCGACATTCTGGCCGACCTGCAGGAACGGACGGGGATGACGATCATCCTGATCACCCACAACCTCGGCGTCATCGCACGGATGTGTGACCGGGTCGGCGTGATGTACGCTGGCGAAATCGTCGAACGGGGGACGCTCGAAGACGTCTTCGTCGACCACGTCCACCCATACACCGAGGGGCTTCTCGGGTCGGTTCCCGACCTCGAGGACGTCGGCGGGCGGCTCGAACCCATCGAGGGGAACGTGCCGAGTCTGCTCGCCCACGAGATGGGTGACGGCTGTTACTTCGCCGACCGCTGTCCCAGGGCGATGGAGGAGTGTCTGCACAAGCCGCCGGACATCGAGGGGGAGGGAAGCGACGAGCACGTCGCGAAGTGTTACCTCGCCGAACATCCCTACGACGAGAGCCAGGCACTGCCGGAGGGGTACTTCGAGGACAGGACGATGGGGGAAGTGACCGCTGACGAGACGAGTTCGGACGAGACAACCGAGGAGATGAGGGGCGATGACTGAGAGCGACCGGGGAGATACGGCGACGAGCGAGACGCTCCTCGAAGTGCGAAATCTCACCAAATACTTCTACGAACGCGACAGCATCACGGATCGGTTGCTCGGTCAGAATCCGGTCGCCATCAAGGCGGTCGACGGGCTCGATTTCGACATCGGGCGCGGCGAGACGCTCGGCCTGGTCGGTGAATCGGGCTGTGGGAAGTCGACTGCCGGCGAGACGCTGTTGCGGTTACAGGAACCGACCGAGGGCGTCGTCCGGTTCGACGGGGAGAACATCTACGACCTCGGCTCGGGCGAGCTCACGAAGTTCCGTCGGAACGCCCAGATCGTCTTTCAGGACCCGTTCTCCAGTCTCGATCCCCGGATGACCATCGGCGAGACGGTCAGACAGCCCCTCGACGTGCACAACTGGCCACGGTCCGACGGGAACGTGGGGGTCGAGCGGTCGGACAAACAGCTTCGCACGGCGCGGGTCAAGGAGTTGCTCAACCGCGTCGGCCTCTCGGGCGACCAGTTCGACCGGTATCCCCACGAGTTCTCCGGGGGGCAACGCCAGCGTGTCGGCATCGCCCGGGCGCTGGCACTCGACCCCGAGTTCGTCGTCCTCGACGAACCGACGAGCGCGCTGGACGTCTCCGTGCAGGCCCAGATACTGAACCTGCTGAACGAACTGCAAGATGAGTTCGGACTCACGTACCTGCTCATCTCCCACGACCTCTCGGTCATCCGGCACATCTGTGACCGGGTCGCGGTGATGTACCTCGGGGAAATTGTCGAAATAGCGCCCAGCGAGGAAATCTTCACGAATCCCCGTCATCCCTACACGGAGGCACTGCTCGAAAGCGTCCCTCGCGTGAACATCGACGAGAAAGACCGGGACATCGAGACCCTGACCGGTGACGTGCCGTCGCCGCGGAACCCGCCGAGTGGCTGTCGGTTCCGGACGCGGTGTCCGAAGATCATCCCGCCGGCGGACGTCGACCTCTCACAGGAGGAGTACCGCGCCGTCGTGACGGTTCTCGACCGCATCCGGGGGCGGGAACTCGACGTCGAGGGCGCACGGGAGTTCGCCGCCGAGGAATCGGACGGCGACGTCGACGACGCCACGGTCGTCGACAGCATCCTCACCCGGATGCTCGATGTCGACCTCTCCGCACAGCCCCCCCACCGCGAACGCGTCCGCGAGGCAGTGACTGCGGCCGTCGAGGGCGACTGGGACCGGGCCGAGGAGACGCTCTCCACGTATCGAAGTCTCTGTGAGAAAGTCACCCCGGAACTCCAGCCCGGCCACACACATCCGGCCGCGTGTCACCTCCTCGACCAACCCGACGACGTCGAACGTGCTATCCGCGATGCCGAAGCAACTGCCCCCGACCCGGCGAACGACTGATACCGCCGCGTTTGCGAGACAAGAATATAACTGTGTAGTCGGGTTCAGAGAAATATCTTAGCGAAACAGGACCCCAAATAGAAAACACGTGTGGTCTGTTGGTGTATATAGTGGATAATATAAACTGATTGGGCACATAACATCAAACAAATATAAGAAATATAAACATTAGTGGATGGAATACGTGGGTACATTCATCCTCTAAAAATAATATTTTTTATATATTCTCGAACTCTTCCACTAGCCAATATAATAATCTTTTTAGTCTCTCCCGTTTGTTCGTTTCACAATGCCTGGTGAAAACCCACGGGCAAGGCGTACAAGGCGGAGATTTCTAACAGCAACCGGCGCAACTGGGGCACTGTTCCTCGCAGGTTGTGTCGGCGGTGACGACGACGGTGACGACGGCGGGTCGGGTGACAGTGAGACGGACGGCGACAGTGACATGGACAGTGACAGCGACGAGAACACGGACAGCGACGACGGCGGGTCGACGGATGACGAGCCGACGGACATCGAGTTCATCCTGAACCCGGCGGAGGCCGACGTCGAGATCACGGAACAGTACCAGCCGATCTTCGAGTACCTCGAGTCGGAGCTGCCGGTCGCGGTCGAGGGGACGCGAGCGTCGAGCTACGCGGCGACGCTGCAGAACCTGCGGTCGGGCCGTGGCGAACTGGCGGACACGTCGCCCTCGGCGGCGGTCGCAGCACAGGAGGTCACCGACGTGGTGGGGATACGCGTGGCCTTCGGGTCGGACAAGTACTTCTCGCTCATCACGACGACGCCGGACAGCGGCATCGAGGAGCTGACCGACATCCAGGGCGAAGAGATGGCGATGGGGTCACAGCTGTCGGTATCCGGGACGCTCGTCCCGATGATGATGCTGAGCCGGGCGGGGCTGGACACCGGTACGGCACCGGACGGCGACCCGCCGGACTTCACGCCGCGGTACTCCGACCACACGACCGCGCGCGAGCAGCTCGTCAACAACCCGTCGATTGTGGCCGCGTCGACCGGGGCGTTCTCGACGGCACCACACGTTCCCCAGGAACAGTTCGACGAGATGTCCCAGGACTTCGTCGATATTTCGACGGAGTACGAGGGGGCAGGCTCGGAGGACCCGCAACTGGACCTGCTGGCAGTGTCGGACCCGCTGCCCCGCGCGCCCATCCTATCGCGTGCGGGCTGGGACGACCCGATCCGCGAGGACGTCGAGCAGACGCTACTCGACGCGCCACAGGAGGCGTTCCAGCACTCCGACGACTACGAGGGCGAGGAGCTGTGGTTCTCGGACGTTGTTCCGGGGACCCACGAGGACTACGCACCGATTCAGGCAGTCCTCGACGAACTCGGCCTCGAATTCGAGGACCTCAGCTAACTGACCCACCAACCCCTCAAAATGAGTAAAATCGTCGTCGATAGTCTCACCAAAGAGTTCGGGGAGACTGTCGCTCTCGAAGACTTGTCGTTCGAAATCGACGACGGCGAGTTCGCGATAGTTCTCGGGGTGTCCGGGTCGGGGAAGTCGACGCTGCTGCGGTGTATGGCAGGGTTGACGCCGCCCACCGAGGGGGAGGTACGGATCGACGGCGAACCGGTGACAGGTCCCCGGAAGGAAGTGGCGATGATCTTCCAGCAGCACAACATCATCGGTGACATCACGGCCTACGCGAACGCGTTGACGGGGTCGATCACGCGCCACGGCCTGCTCAAGAGCGTCCTGCAGTTGCAGAACCCGCCCGAGAAGTACCGGGCACTGGAGGCCCTGGAGACCGTGGGACTGCTCGACGCCGCCCAGCAGAAGGCCCGGCGGCTGAGCGGGGGCCAGCAACAGCGGGTCGGCGTCGCGCGGGCGCTCGTCCAGGAGCCGGAGGTGCTGTTGGCCGACGAGCCCGTCTCCAGCCTGGACCCGGGAAGCTCCCAGCAGGTGATGCGCTACCTGCGGACGGCCGCACAGGACCGCGACCTGACTGCGATGGTGAGCCTCCACCAGGTGAACCTGGCACGGAAGTTCGGCCAGCGGTTCGTCGGCCTGCGTGACGGGAAGAAGGTGTTCGACGGCTACCGCGACCAGCTCACCATCGACGTCGTCGACGAAATCTACGGCGACATCGACACCGAGGGCATGTTCGTCGTGGAGACGGACGACGGAACGGAGACCTCAAGCGAACAGGGGGCAACACATTGAGCGACGATATGACGGACGAAGAGACAGACGAAGGGACGGACGAAGGGACAGAGGAGGGAGATGCATCGGCAGTAGAGCCAGACGGCGGTACACAGGCCGAAGCCACACCAGGCGAACCGAACAGCCGCTCGGCGAGCGAGGCAGTCAACTGCGGTCGCGTTCCTGTTCTACCAGGCGGTCAGTGCGGTCGAACTCGCAAGCGAGGAGTACCAGGTGGAGTTCTTCATCGAGTCGCTCCAGGACTTCTTCCCGGTGACGGAAGTCGTGACGATTGGTGACGTGACGGTCTACGGGCTGGCTGTCGGGGAGTACTGGGCGTTCATTACCCGCCCCGACCAGCCGCTCCTGTTCGACCCCTCCGTGGCCGAACTCCTGTGGACCGACCCCGTCACCTTCTTTTTCGGCGAACTCGGGATTTTCTCGGTGTTCGGCCAGGCCGGCATCACCCTCGCCATGGGGGTCGCCGGGACGGTCATCGGCTTTCCGCTGGCGCTGTTTTTCGGCGTGCTCGGTTCCGAACGGGTCACGCCGTTCCCCTTCAACTTCCTCTTCCGGGGGACGATGTCGGCGATCCGCGCTATCCCTGCCATCATCTGGATGCTCATCCTGATCCCGCTGGCGGGGCTCGGTGCGGCGGCGGCGACGCTGGCGATTGCCATCGACACCATCGGGAACCTGGGCCGGCTATTCGTCGACGAACTCGAAGAGATCGAGGACGGCCCGATTGAGGCCATGGAGATGGCGGGCGCGAACTACCCACAGAAGATCACCTTCGGCATGCTCAGCCAGGTGAAAAGCTCCTACATCGCCTGGACGCTGTACATCACAGAGATAAACGTCAGGATCGCCGTGACGCTCGGCGCGTTCGGCGCGGGCGGACTGGGCAACGTCGTCGAAGTCCAGGTCGGCCTCTTCCAGTTCACCAACGTCATGGCCACGCTGATGTGCATCTTCGTGCTCATCATCTCCGTCGAACTGTTCAGCCAGCGCCTGCGCTCGCGGTTGCGCTCGGACGAGGAGAAGATGGGCTTCGCGGAACTCATTCTCGGGTTCCCCGACCGCTTCGCCGAGTCCATGCTGAAGTGACCGCGGCCGTCCCCTCTCGTGCGATTTCGACCTGTTCTTTCTCGAACCCGCTCACGGCAGGACAGCGCTGAAGCGCACGGTTTCAGCCGTCGGCGGCCGCCTCGATTTCCTGCGCCGCTGCCAGCACGGCGTCGTGGGCACCGCCGTTCGAGGCGACCAGGCCGCGACTGTCGTATCGCCACTCCTCGCCCTCGATACCGGTGACGGTTCCGCCGGCCCACTCGACCATCGCAGCGCCGGCGATGGAGTCCCACGGGGACACCTGAATGTTGGTGATCACCCCGTCGAGTCGACCCGCGGCGAGCATCGAGAGCGCCGCCTGGGCACAGCCGATGCGCCGCAGATCGGCGAACCGCTGGACGATGGCCCGCGTCGCGGCGGCGTACTCGTCGCGCCGGTCGAATCCCCACCAGACTGTCGGGACGACGACGAACCGCTCGGGGTCGGTGCGGTCGCTGACGGAGGCCGCCGCCCCGTTCACCCGGACGCCGTCGGGCGTGGCGACGTACGCGTCCCCCATCGCGGGGAGGAGGTTCGCGGCCGCGACCGGCCGGCCGTCGACGAGGCGGGCGACGCTGGTCGCCCACCGGCGGTTCCCGCGGACGAAGTTGTTCGTGCCGTCGATGGGGTCGACGACCCAGGCCGTCCCGTCGTCCGGGACGCTGGATGCGGTCCCCTCTTCCTCCTCCTCGCCCACGATTGTCGCGTCCGGAAACGACTCCCTGATGCGGTCGACGACGGCCCCCTGGGCGAGCCTGTCGGCACGCGTGACGACGTCGGTCTTCCCGTCTTTCACCTCGACGTCGAGGACAGTCCGGAACTGCTCCAGCGCGACTGCGCCGCCCGCCCGTGCGCTCTCCGCTGCGACTGTTGCTCGCTCGCTTACGTCCATTCGTAACCCTTCGGCCAGGAAGGGCTTAATCCCTGTCACTTCGAGCGTCGAGGGACTGTTCGGTGCGGTCGAGCATCGTCTCGGCCTCGTAGCCCAACAGCCTGTCGTCGGCTGTCGTGACGGCCTCCGGCCCCTCGTCGGCCGCCACGGTCGCCAGGCGCTCCCCGACGGCGTCCAGAATGGCCATCTCGATGGAGTAGCAGATACGCTCCGCTCTGCCGGCGGATACGCTCCGCTCCCAGGCGTGCCCCGGCCCCGCGCAGAACGAAGCCGTTTTAGGGTGTTGCCGAGAAAGCGAGGCTGATGCCTGCGTGGAGCCCGAGCGGCCGTCCGGGTGGTCGGCGTGACTGACGGAGACGCCCAGTATCTCGTCGCCGTCTGTGGGTTGCCCGGCGTCGGGAAATCGACAGTCGCGGAGTACGTGACCGAGCAGGTCGACGGGACGCGACTCCGGACGGACGTCATCCGCAAGGAGCTGTTCGACGAGCCGACCTACAGCGAATCGGAGACGAATCGGGTCTACGAGGAACTCCACGACCGGACGCGCGACCGCCTCGAACACGGCGACTCGGTCGTTCTCGACGCGACGTTCGCCAACAGCCGGCACCGCGAGCCGCTCGGCGCTATCGCCCGCGACTACGACGCCGAACTCAGGCTCATCCAGGTCGTCTGTGACGATGCCGCCGTAGAACGCCGCATCGCCCGCCGCGACGACATCAGCGACGCCGACGTCGAGGTCTACCGACAGTTCAAGGAGCTGTTCGACCCCGTGAACGGCGATGCCGTCACCGTCGACAACTCCGGCTCGCTGGATGACACCCGCGAGCAGGTCGATGCGCTGTTTTGAGGTCTGGGCGCATCGCTACGGTGCGGGTGCCCGCACCCCGAGCACGTCGCGGGCGGCGGCGGCAACCGCTTCGGTGTGTTCCTCGGGGCAGTAGACGCCGAGTCGCCAGCGGGCACGTTCGGCGGCCCGGATTCCCGGGACGAGTTCGGAGGCGTCTTCGAGGCGCTTTCCGACGCCGTCGACGACGACGTTCGTCTCGGCTTCCTTCAGCGTGGGACGGTCGGGAACGTCGACGACGACAGCCGAGGGGTCGACGCCCGCGAGGTCGGCAATCTCCCGTTCTGCCTCCCGCTGCCCTTCGTGGCCGACGTCGGCCGTGCCGCGGGGCACGCTATCGAGGCCGGCCCAGACGGCACGCTTGTAGAGGTCCCGGTGTTCGATGCGCCGCCCCAGGTCGGGAACGTGCTCGCGGAGCGCCACCAGCAGGTCGTGGTCGGCCATCCGCCGGAACTGCTCGGCGGTCGTGTCCGTCGCGTCGAGATATCGCTCGCAGGCCCGTTCGAGCATCGCGCCGGCAATCCGGGAGACGTGGTGGCGATAGACGATGGTGTTCATCAGCGAGCGCGCCAGCAGCAGCGATTCGGCCGTCGGGACGTTCCCCTCCGCGAGTACCAGCCTGCCGTCCTCGATGCGGAGTTCCCGGACGAGTCGACCGTGGTCGACCGTACCGTAGGGAACGCCGGTGTGGTGGGCGTCCCTGACCAGGTAATCCATCCGGTCGACGTCGAGTTCGCCCGAGACCAGCGAACCGAGTCCCTCCTCGCCCTCGACGAGCCGTGCGACCCGCTCGGGGTCGAGTCCGTGCCGGTCGAGCACCCGACAGACCCGCCGGTCGGCGTCGGTCAACAGCCAGTCGATCCGGTCGTGGTCGTTCCCCGTCCGTCGGCGGATGAGGTCCTCCGTCTGGTGTCCGTAGGGTCCGTGCCCGACGTCGTGCAACAGCGCCGCAGCGCGGACGTGAGCCGCGGTGTCGTCGTCGACCGAGAGCTGTGACAGCGCCGTCTCGGCGAGGTGGTAGACGCCGAGGCTGTGTTCGAGCCGCGTGTGGTTCGCGGACGGAAACACGAGTCTGACCGTCGAGAGCTGCTTTACGTGGCGAAGCCGCTGGACCGCGGGCGTGTCCAGCAGGTCGGCCGCGACGGGGTCGAGCGTGATGTAGTCGTGAACGCTATCCTTGATCGGCTTCATTGCCGGGGACACACGGTGCCGTCAGATGGGCGTTTCGGTTCCCCGAACCACCTGTCGTCTTCAGCGCCCCGGTCGAGCGCGATTTGGCGTGGCTCCCGTCGGCCCCTCGTGAGACCAGTGAGGCATATTTTTGATGCGTGAAAGAGTAGGGTGAGACATGTACGTCCGGGACGCAAAAAACCGCGACGAGGTCTGGTTACTCGACCACATCGAGGAGATGGGGCTCGACGAGACGGCATTTCGCTCCCGGGATTACGTCATCGCGATGGACGAACGCGAGAACGAGCGCGCCGGCTTCGGTCGCATCCGGATTCACAGGACCGACGACGGCGAGGTCTGTGAACTGACGAGCATCGGCGTCCTCGAGGAGTGGCGGGGCCAGGGGGTGGGTGCACACGTCGTCGAACGCCTGGTCACGACTGCCCGTGACACCGGCTTCGACGTGGTCTACGCGCTCACGGGCGAGCCGGCGTATCTCGCGCAGTTCGGCTTCGAGCGCATCGAGGAGGCCCAGTTGCCGGAGGTGCTCGAACGTCGACTCGGCGAGAAACGGGAGAATCTCGACCCCGACGCGGTGCCGATGCGCATCACGACCGACCGGTTCTACATGCCCGACCGCCTGCGCGAGGCGTTCAAGGGTGCCCGCGCGGCCCCCGAGGAGGACCAGGAACCCGAGGAGGGACCGGAGGACTTCGGCATCGACCCCGACGAGGCGACCTACAAGTACGACACCGGCGACTGACTTTCGACGCGATGGCGGCAGGGACCCGAGCGAAGCGAGCCATCTAAGGCCACGGGGGCCGACCCACGAGGTATGTTCGACGCCGACGAGCTAGCTGAGATTCAGTCGGCCAAACGGGAGTGGGAAAACGACCACGTCGACCCGGTCCTGGAGCGGTTCGGCGAGCGCAAAGAGGAGTTCGAGACGGACACCGGCGGCCAGTCAGTCGACCGCCTCTACACCCCCCAGGACGTCGCGGACCTGGATTACCGGTCGGACCTCGGGTTCCCGGGTCAGGAACCCTACACCCGGGGCGTCTACTCGACGGGATACCGGGGACGGCTCTGGACGATGCGCCAGTACGCCGGCATGGGGACGGCCGTAGAGACCAACGAGCGGTTCCAGTACCTGCTCGACGAGGGTCAGACCGGGCTGTCGATGGCGTTCGACCTGCCCACGCAGATGGGGTACGACTCCGACGACGACATGGCCGCCGGCGAGGTGGGCAAGGCCGGCGTCGCCATCGACTCCCTGCGGGACATGGAGACGGTTTTCGACGGCATCCCGCTGGGCGAGGTCTCCACGAGTATGACCATCAACGCGCCGGCGAGCGTCCTGCTCGCGATGTACATCGCCGTCGGCGACCAGCAGGGCGTCGACCGCGACCAGTTGCGGGGCACCATCCAGAACGACATCCTCAAGGAGTATATCGCCCGCAACACCTACATCTACCCGCCGGAGCCGTCGATGCGTATCATCACGGACATCTTCGAGTTCTGCGCCGAGGAGACGCCGAAGTTCAACACCATCTCCATCTCGGGCTATCACATCCGCGAGGCCGGGTCGACGGCGGCACAGGAACTCGCCTTCACGCTCGCGGACGGCATCGAGTACGTCGAGACGGCCCTCGATGCGGGGCTGGACGTCGACGAGTTCGCCCCCCAGCTTTCCTTCTTTTTTGCCGCACACAACAACATCCTCGAAGAGGTGGCGAAGTTCCGCGCCGCACGGCGGATGTGGGCGAAAATCATGGACGAGCGGTTCGACGCAAAGAACCCGAAATCGAAGCAGTTCAAGTTCCACACCCAGACCGCGGGGTCGACGCTGACTGCCCAGCAGATAGAGAACAACGTCGTCCGGGTCGCCTACCAGGCGCTCTCGGCGGTCCTGGGGGGTACGCAGAGCCTCCATACCAACGGCAAGGACGAGGCGCTCTCCCTGCCGACCGAGAAGTCCGTCCGGACGGCGCTCAGGACACAGCAGATACTCGCCCACGAGTCCGGGGTGGCCGACACCATCGACCCCCTGGCGGGAAGCTACTTCGTCGAATCGCTCACCGACGAACTCGAAGCGGAGGCGTTCGAACTGATAGAGCGCATCGACGACCGCGGCGGGATGCGCAAGGCCATCGAAGACCAGTGGGTCCAGCGCCGGATTCAGGATACCGCCTTCGAGCGCCAGCAGGAGATCGAGGACGGCGAACGGATCATCGTCGGCGTCAACGAGTTCACCGTCGAGGAGGAGGAACACGTCGACATCGAGGAGGTCTCCGAGGCCGAACAGCGAAAGCAGGCCGACCGGCTGGAATCGGTCAGGGAGGAACGCGACAACGAGGCCGTCGAGGACGCGCTCGCCGCGCTGGAGGCGGCCGCCCGCGGCGACGACAACCTCATGCCCTACATCGTCGACGCCGTCAAGGTCTACGCCACGACGGGCGAGATATGTCACACGCTACGCGACGTGTTCGGCGAGTACAAACCGGGGGCCGCGGTATGAACGGCGACGATACGGCCGACAGTCCGGATGTCGCCGGGACCGGCGACGTGACGCTCGACCACGTCGGCGTCGCCACCGACGACCTCGACGCGCTCGCCGACCAGTACGCCGAGTTGCTCGGCTGTCCGGTCGCCCACCGCGAGACGTTCGACGGGATGGCCGTCGCCTTCCTCGATTTCGAGAACAGCTACTTCGAGTTGCTCGAACCGCTGGCGTCGGAGGGCGCAATCGCGCGGTATCTCGACCGGAACGGGCCCGGCATCCACCACGTCGCGCTGGCGACCGACGACATCGAGGGAGCGCTCGAAACCGCCCGCGAGCGTGGCGTCGAACTCATCGACGAGGAACCGCGGGACGGAGCGTGGGGACACGACGTCGCGTTCCTCCACCCGAAATCGACCGGCGGCGTCCTGCTCGAGTTCGTCCAGCACTGACCGTTCAGCTATCGAGGTCGTCCAGGACTGGAACTCAGTCCTCGGCAGTCGTTTCGGGGGAGTCGTCGCCGGCACGGTCGGTTCCGACGGGGGCGGTCCCCTCGATTTTCTCCTCCTCGATGTACTTCTCCTTCCAGGTGCCGGTGAAGAACCACGGGACGGCGATGACCGCACCGAGGACGTTGCCGACAGCCATGCCGACCCAGACGCCGGTCGCCCCCCAACCGGCGACGAAGACGAGTATCGCCACGGTGCCGACGCGGCCGACCCAGAGGGTGACGATGGAGATGACCATCGCGGTCTTGGTGTTGCCGGCCCCCCGGAACGCGCCGAGCAGCACCTGCGTGACGCCGAGGAAGGCGAACTCGACCGAGCGGATGCGGAGGTACTCGACGCCGTGGGCGACTGTCTCGGCGGCCCGGTCGACCTCGCCGAGGAAGACGCTGACGGTCGGCTCGGCAAAGAGGACGGCGATCACAGCGACGACGAGCATCACACCCGCTGCTGTCGAGCCGGCCAGGTACACCGACTTCTCGGCCCGGTCCTCGCGGTCGGCCCCCAGGTTCTGTCCGACCATCGTGTCGATGGCCCGACCGAGACCCATCGCCGGGAGGAAGACCAGCGAGATGATGCGGTTGCCCAGCCCGTAGGCCGCGACGACCGGCGGCGTGAACGTGACGACCATCGCGGTCAGCGCGATCAGCGCCAGCGCGCTCGTCGACTGCTCGACCATGCTGGGCGTCCCCAGGCGGACGATGTCCTCGATGAACTCGAAGTCCGGCCGGAGGTGTTCGAAGCGCACTGCCGGCCCGATGCCCGTCCAGAACAGCAGGTAGATGCCGATGGCGGCGGCGGTTCCCCGCGAGAGAATCGTCGCGCCCGCAGCGCCCTCGATACCCCAGCCGGTAAAGCCGGTCGCCGAGAGCAACGACGCCTCCAGCCCGCCGGCCCCGAGCCAGGTAAACAGCGGGTTGTTCTCGAACCCGAAGATGAAAAACGGGTCCAGCAGGATGTTCGCCACGACCGAGACGGCCATGATGTACATCGGCGTCTTGGTGTCACCGTACCCGCGCATCAGCGCCGAGAAGATGAAAAAGCCGAACATCAGCGGGATGCCCAGGAAGATGACTTCCATGTAGTCGGCGGCCAGCGGGATGACGTCCGCGGAGGTCTGGGGGTCGCTCGGCAGTATTTCCAGCGCCGGCCGGGTGTAGAAGAACCCACCGACCCCGATGATGACCGACAGCCCAGCAACGACCGTCACCGTCTGCCCGACGACCTTCCCGGCTGATCTGTCGCCCTCCGCGCCGGTGTACTGGGCGACCAGGATGGCCCCGGCGGTGGTGAACCCGCCCGCGACCGCGATGAGCAGGAAGATGAGCGGAAACGCGAGGCTCAACGCGCCGACGGCCTCCGCCGAGAGGCGACCCAGATACAGCGTGTCCACCACGTTGTACGTGACCTGCAACAGCTGGATGGCGACGATGGGCCAGGCCAGATGAAACAGCGGCCTGACGAGACTCCCCTCGGTGATCGACTCCCGCGGCTCGTCGCTCCCCCCGGGGCCGGGCCTGCCCGAGCCGGGACTGCCGTCCGGTCCGTCCGGGTCGGATGTTCCGCCGTCGCTCGCCCTACCCCGCGGCTCGTCCGACGCTGGAGGGTCCTCCGTCTTGCGGGGCTTGTCACTCATTGCTTGGGATGATGACGTGCTCCGTAGTCAATGTTCTGAAATTGACTGACCAGTCAGTCTAACCGCGGATGTGGGAGCGCGGGGGGAAAACTCCTGGAAAACGTGGGCGAGAGCAGTTCTCCGGCCGTCCTTTCTGTCGGTCTATACGCCGAACGGACTCTCCGTTTCGGTCCAGTTCCACCCGGGCAGGCGGGTCTGGAAGCCGGCGGCCAGTGCGGCGTCGAGGTCGTCCGTCCCGGCGTCGCCGTCGTGGACGTGGACGTCGGCGTAGTGGAACGTCGCTTCGCCGAGTAACCTGAACGGCTGGTTGCCCGCGAGCATCCCGGCGAGTTCCCGGCCGAGCAGTTCGTCGACGACGAACCCCGGATAGTCCGTCTCGACGTCGAGGTCGCGCAACAGCGCGACGAGCGCGGCGACGTTGACCGCGAGGTCGCCGTCGGCGAACACCTCGTCGACGGCCGCGCGGTACTGCGTTGCCGTGACGGGGTCGACGTCGGTCCCGAACAGGTCACCAAGGTCGGTGCGGACGTCGTTGACGAGGCCCACGACCCGGTCGGCCCGCCCGCGGACCCACTCGTGTTGGCGGGCCACGAGCGCTGGAGTCACGTGCATACCGACACCACCGGGAGCCAGTAACGTGACTCTTGTGTCCCCTGGAAGTTTCAGCGAAATCTCCTTCCCGCTGGAGGCAAGGCCGAACACCGACCGGTTCGTTTTTAGTGGGTCCGTCGACGGAACTGTTCAGATAAGAGATTCTCAAAGAGAACTGCGACCAGCATGAAAGCCCCGGCTTGCTGAACTCCCGCGACTCGTTGCGGTCCTCGGCCTGCGGCCTGCGGTCCTTACGTCGTCGGGGTTCGTCCAGCAAGCCGCCCCTTTCAGTCCCGCCCAGCCTGGAAAATAACGCACTTCGTCCGGACACAACTGTTGGGTAGCGACACGAGCGTTCACAATGACCCGTCTGACTCCTAGTGTAAGCGACTGTTCGACGCGCCAGCACGAGCGTCAGCGACCGGGTATTTTTCAGCTATGAGTACGGTAGAAAAGCAACTCGACGACCTACAGGCAACGATAGAGCGGGAAGTACCGAGCGACATAACCATCACCGAGGTGCGCTACGAGGGGCCGGAACTGGTGATTTACACGCGCGACCCCAAGCGGTTCGCCCGGGACGGCGACCTCGTGCGTCAACTCGCCTCGCAGTTGCGCAAGCGCATCACCGTCCGCCCTGACCCTGCGGTGCTTTCCAAACCCGATGACGCACGCGAGCAGGTGATGGGCGTCATCCCCGAGGAGGCCGGCGTGACCGACCTCGACTTCCACGTCGACACCGGCGAGGTGGTCATCGAGGCCGAGAAGCCGGGGATGGTCATCGGGCGTCACGGCACGACGCTGCGCGAGATCACCCAGGAGGTCGGCTGGACCCCCGAGGTCGTTCGGACGCCGCCCATCGAATCCTCCACAGTCAAGAACGTCAGGAACTTCCTGAAACAGGAGCGAAACGACCGCCGCGACATCCTCGAACGCATCGGCCGACAGATTCACCGCGAGAAGATGTCCGACGAGCAGTGGGTCCGCATCACGACGCTGGGGTGCTGTCGCGAGGTCGGCCGCGCCGCGTTCATCCTCTCGACGCCGGAAACGCGCGTGCTCGTCGACTGTGGCGACAAACCCGGCTCGCAGGACGAGGTCCCCTACCTGCAGGTTCCCGAAGCGCTGGGGTCGGGTGCCAACTCCATCGACGCCGTCGTGTTGACCCACGCCCACCTCGACCACTCCGCGCTGGTGCCGCTGCTGTTCAAGTACGGCTACGACGGCCCCATCTACTGCACGGAGCCGACGCGGGA
>PXQO01000074.1 GCA_003021285.1 Halobacteriales archaeon QH_2_65_14
GGAGCGACTCCTTCGGTTCGCCCGTAGACGATGATCGCGTCGTCGCCCCGGACCAAGCTCTCGAACGTAATCGAACAGTCCCCTCCGGAGGTGAGCGCTACCAGGTCCGGGATCACGTCCGCCGTTTCGAACTCGAGTTCGACGACCGTATCGCCCACCAGTGCGTCACGTCGCTCAATCGCCGTGATTGCGTGACCGATGATGTCACCCAGCCGCGAGAGGATTTCCCGCTCCGGCTCGGAGAACGCGTCCGGTGACGTAGCGGAGACAGTCACGATACCGTACAGGAAATCTTCGTACGCAATCGGAACGAACGCAACCGAGCGGTCATCGCGTCCACCCGTAGTGTTACGCCACGGGTCGAGCGAGGAGTCCGTCTGTCCGGTTCGCCTGACTGCTATCTGACCAGTTCGGATCGAAGTTGCTAGCGGGCTCTGGTCGGTCGAGTCGCTGTCGAGACTGAACGGAATCTCGTCGAGCGAGTCCGTTTCGACGCCGGCAGCGACGCGGGGGGAAATTCGCTCGTCTATCCTGTCTATTTCTCCGATCCAGGCGAGTCGGTACGCATCCGCCTCCACGAGGTGATTACAGACCGCACGTTCGAGTTCGTCGCGCGTCGACGTCGTGATGATGTCGTGCGTGATCTTTTGGCTGATCCTGTTGAGATGGTTGAGCGCCTCCAGTTGTTCGCGGTGGCGCACCCGCTCGCGCTCCCGCTGGTTGCGCTCGATGGCGTACTGGATGGAGTGGATCAGCAACTCGCCGGTCACCTCGTTTTTCACCAGGTAGTCCTGTGCTCCGATCTGAATCGACCGGATTCCGAGGTCGCGGTCGTCCAGGCCCGTGAGGACGATGATCGGCGTAAACTCCGTCTCGTCGACGACCGTGGCGAGCGTCTCCAGCCCGGTACTATCCGGAAGCCCCAGGTCGAGAAGTACCACGTCGATGTCGGCCTCAGAGAGGTGTTCGATGCCCGCCGCGAGGTCCTGCTCGTGGTGGATTTCCGACCGACTCGGGCGCGACCCGTCGAGGTCGATCCGGTGGAGGAAGTGTGCTGCCCCCAGAAGCATCTCTTCGATCAGCCGGGCATCGCCCGGGTTGTCCTCGATCAGGAGCACGTCGAGTTCGTCGCTCACGTCTCCTCCGGCGGGAGCCTGACGACCTCGAGCCAGAACGCTTTGAACCGCTGGACAGTTTCGATGAACTCCGTCGGGTCGACCGGCTTCGTCAGGTACGCGTTCGCATTCAGTTCGTATGACCTGACGATGTCCTCCTCGGCCTGCGAACTCGTCAGGACGATCACGGGGACGCGGGAGAGGTCGGGGTCTTCCTTGTCCATCTCTTCGAGGACCTCGTCGCCGTTTTTCCGCGGCAGGTTGAGGTCGAGAAGGATGATATCGGGGCGCTGCGCGTCCGCGTACTCGCCGCGCTGGAGGAGGAAATCGAGCGCTTCGACCCCGTCGGTCACGACGTGGAGGGTGTTGGCGATGCGGTTCTCCTCGAACGCCTCCCTCGTGAGGCGGATGTCACCCGGATTGTCCTCGACGAGCAGGATGTCCGCCGGATCGCCCGCCCGGGACTGCTCACTCATCGTCATCACCGACTGCCGGGAGTGTAAACGAGAAGGTCGACCCCTCGCCGGGTTCGGAGTCGACCCAGATGTCGCCGCCGTGGCGCTCGACGATCCGCTGGCACAGCGCCAGCCCGATTCCCGTGCCGCCCTGCTGGTCCGGGGTGTGGAGGCTCTGGAAGACGTTGAATATCCGGTCGGTGTCGGACGGATCGATGCCGACGCCCTCGTCGCGGACGGAGACGATCCACCGGTCGGCGGCCCTCTCGGCGGAGACGTGTATCCGCGGCGGCTCGTCGCCGCTGTACTCGATTGCGTTGTCCAGCAGGTTCTGGAACAGCTGGCGCAACTGACCGTGGTCGCCCTCGACGCGAGGGAGGTCCCCGGCACTGATTTCGGCGTCGTTCTCGTCGACTTTCATGCGCAGACTCTCGCGAACGTCCCCGAGGACGTCGTCGAGTTCGACCGGCTCGAACGCCTCGCCCTGGCTCTCTACCCGCGAGTACTCCAGCAGGCCGTCGATCATGTCGCGCATCCTGTCGGCGCCATCGACCGCGAATTCGAGGAACTCCCTCCCGTCCTCGTCGAGGCCGTCCCCGTAGCGACCCTCGATGAGTTGGAGATAGCTCGACACCATCCGCAAGGGCTCTTGCAGGTCGTGGGAGGCGGCGTAAGCGAACTGTTCGAGACGCTCGTTGGACTCCTCGAGTTTCTGCTCGTACTCCCGGCGTTCGGTGACGTCCCGGAAGTACACCGAGATGCCGGTTTCCGACGGGTAGAGGTTCCCCTCGATCCACATATCGAGCCCGTCGTGGTAGAATTCGATGCTAACCGCCTCCTGTGAGTTGCTCGCCGTCTTGAAGGCCTTCCGGACCTCCTCGATCTCGGAGGCACTCGGAATAACGTCCCAGAGGGTCTCGCCGCGCAGTTCCTCCTCGGAGTGCTGGATGAGTTGTTCGGCTCGCTCGTTGGCGTGAGTGAACCGGAAGTCCTCGTCGACCGCGAAGAACGCGTCGGAAATCCTGTCGAAAATACGCTGGAGTTCGCTCTGTATCTCCTGCTCGCTGTGGCGGTCAGTCATGTCGCGAGTGATTTTCAGAAACCCCTGATGGGTTCCGTCCTCGTCCCGTATCGACGTGATCGTCACGTTCCCCCAGAACGTGCTCCCGTTCTTGCGGACGCGCCAGCCTTCATCTTTGACGGTTCCCATCTCGGTTGCCTTCTTGAGGTTCCGCTCGGGGACGCCCGCTTTCTGGTCCTCGTCGGTGTAGAACGTCGAGAAGTGTTCACCGAGTATCTCCTCGGACTCGTAGCCTTTGATCTCCTTTGCCCCTTCGTTCCAGCTGATGACGTGGCCGTCAGGGTCGAGGCGGAAGATAGCGTACTCCTCGACAGCGTCGACCAGCGAGTGAAACTCCGCCTCGGTTTCCTGGAGGGTTTCCGCCGATTGCATTCGGTTCGTTATCTCGTAGTAAAACTCGATTCGACCACCAGCGTACTCGCCGGTCTCGATAGGCTGGCTCCGGTGTTCCAGCCAGCGCTCCTCCCGGTCGCCGCCCGCCGTGACGTGACAGACGAACTCCTCGATGTAGGTGTTGTCGTCGTACGTCGACAGGACGCGGTCCGCAAACTTGTCCGACTCCTCGATTCTGTCCCGTATCATCTCGTTTACGACCTGCCGTTTGTCGCGGCCGATGAGGTCGTCCCGTTCGATTCCGAAATACTGTCCGATGCTCTCGTCGGCCCAGACGACGTCGAACTCGTCGTCGAGAACGAAGACGCCGATGTTGGCTTCGTCGAGGATGGGAATGATCGAGTCATCCAGTTCCTGTGGTGACGTTTCCGGTTGTGGCCGTGTCCCGGATCGGTTCCGGAGGACGCCGACAATCCCCTGGAAGTTCCCCCCCTCTACCAGCAACGTGGCTCGAAGTTCGCACCGAACCGTCTCGCCATCGGCGGTTCGGACCGCCAGTTCGAGGGTGGCTATCCCCTCGTTCGATTGCATCCCGTTCGTGATCTCGCGGTCGACGCGCTCGGCGTCGTTCCCCGCGAGTACGAGCGAGATGTGCTCGCCGACGAGGTCGTCGCGGGAGTAGCCCGTCAGCTCGACAACTGCGTCGTTCACCGCCACGAACCGCCCGTCGGAGTCCAGCTGATAGATTCCGTCGTCGATCATCTCGGTCAGCGTCTGATACCGGCGCAGCGCTACGTCGTCGTCGACGTCCTTCCAGAACGCCGCTGTGGTAGCACCCGGTCCAGAACTCATGAGATGATTATAATCCACTGAACTGCTTAAGCCCGGGCATCCATTTCCCTGCGCTTGAAAACCGCATAGTTACGTTCACGTTCACTCTGGATGCAGGAGAAACGGGACACGGGCAATCGCTCCAGGCGGAATCCGAAACGCGTGCGGTCGCTCGACGGGGAAGAGTCGAGAACCCGCGGCGAGGGAACCGGAGAAAAACAGCCGGCGAAGCGAGTTACCTGGCAGCAGCCGCGACGCGCTCTTTTTCTTCTTTCTGGGAAACGGAGTACGTGTCGACGTCGTTGTTGGCAGCGCCCATCAGCTGTCGGGCGAGCGCCTCGGCGGCGTCGGAGTCGGACTTGAACGAGTCGCTGTAGACGCCCTCGGCGATGAACTTCAGCGCCTGGTCGACGCGGCGCTGGGGCGAGACGTCGACGGCCTTGGGCACGGAGATACCCCCGTACTTGAGGCGGACCGTCTCCTCGCGCGGGGCGGAGTTCTCGACCGCACGGACGAGCACCTGGACCGGGTTCTCGCCCGTCCGGTCGTGGATGATGTCGAACGCATCGCGGACGAGTCGCGTGACGAGCTGTTTCTTCCCGGTGTTTTCCTGGGTCTGCATCAGGCGGTTGATGAGCCGCTCGACGATGCTGATCTGGCTTTTCTTGAACTGCTTGTCGGCGTGGCGACCCATCGTGTGGGCGATGGGCGTGACCGTGATGTAGCGCTCGGTCGAGACGTCGCGGAACTCGATGTCGTCGACGCTCCACTTGCCAAACAGCAACGCGTTCGACTCGTCCGGGTCCGCGGGCGCGTCGGGTTCTGGCTGATCCATCGACATGGTTATCGCACCGGCTTCTCCGCGTTGCCCCGCACCAGTTCGATGAGCGAGACGCCGTTTACCTTCTCGACCTTGTACCGGACGCCGCCGATGTCACCCATCGCGCCACCCTTGGCACCGCCGATACCCGCGATGGTGACCTCGTCGTGCTCGTCGATGAACGAGATTGCGCCGTCGCCGGGACAGAACGCAGTGACCTGCTTGCCGTTCTTGATGAGCTGAACCCCGACGCATTTCCGGATCGCGGAGTTGGGCTGTTTCGCTTCGATACCGGTTTTCTCCAGAACGATGCCACGCGCCTGTGGCGCGCCTTCGAGCGGGTCCGCCTTCTCGCGGAGTCCCCGCTCCCGGCGCGCGTAGTCCGAGTCGGACCACCGATGTTTCTGGCGGTCCTTCTTGAGCTTGCGCGCGGCGTACTTGCCGTTTGCCATAGTACCCGTCGGTAACCTGTGGAGGTACTTAAGACTCCTCTTTTGGGACCGTCCCGGCCCCTCACGCCATCATCGTCGGTGTTTTTACTCGGCCTCCCGAATGGGACGACATGTCCCACTGTTCCGAGTGCGGGACGGAGATACCGGAGTCGGCGGCGTACTGTCCCGACTGCGGGAACCACGTCGAGGGCAGGCACCCGCGACGTACCGACACCGGCTCCGATGTCCTCCGGGGGGTGGCCGGTGGCCTGGCCGCGTTCGTCGCCGGGTTCGTTGCGACGGTCGTGTTCTCCAATGCCGAGGAGGACCTCGAACTCGTCGAGGAGATCATCGCCTCGACCAATCTGGGCGGCGCGGCCGCCTCGCAGTTCCTGCCCGAACCCTACTACCTGTTGGGCTGGGAGTTCCTCGCGAACCACCAGGTGGACATCTCCACGAACGTCGCGGCCGACGTCGGGAACGCGGGCTGGGTCGAGGACTCCATCCAGGTGCTTCTCCCGTCGAGTTCGAACCTGCAGTTTCTGCCGCCGGCGTTGTTACTGCTTGCCGGCTTCGCCGTGGCGAGTCGGGCACCCCGCACCGACTTCGCTGACGCCGCGACGGCGGGTGCACACGTCGTCGCCGGCTACCTGCCCGGAATCGCGGCCCTGGTCTATGCCACCTCGTTCGAACTCGACGTTCCGGTGATGGGAACGGTCCTCGAAATCAACCCCGACGTCGTCACCGCCGTCCTCGTTGCCGGCCTGGCCTACCCGCTCGCGTTCGGCGCGATTGGCGGCGCGCTCGCGTTCGCTGTTGCCGGCGGTGGCGGCGATTTATTATCGAGATGGGTACAATAACAACAAATTTTATTACACTTCCCTCTATACATTCGTAATCCCCACTGCGGACGAGGGCACACACGGACGTCCCGTTCCGGATCGGCAAGAGCCGAAACGGAGTGGGATGGGGGCCGACGCCGATGCACCCGGGAGGGTGCGAAGGCCCAGGTCCCGAAGGAGAACCGAACCGGCCCACTGCGCCGCCGCC
Source organism: Halobacteriales archaeon QH_2_65_14 (assembly GCA_003021285.1). Classification (GTDB taxonomy): domain Archaea; phylum Halobacteriota; class Halobacteria; order Halobacteriales; family Haloarculaceae; genus Halovenus. Next base: position 6,117 of record PXQO01000074.1, read on the forward strand.
GCGGCGGTGGTAGAGGAAGGCCGAGTACCGGACCACGTGCAAGCGGGGTTCGGGAACACGACGGCACGCCGGTGAAAGTCCGGCTCACGCCGGTTTGCGTCGGCAATGCAGGTGAAATCCCTGCTGAACGCCGACCGAGGCCCGCCGACCAGGTGGCCGTCCTCGCGGACGGTCGTCGAAGTCGGTCGGTCCGTCGACGTCGGCAAGACCCGGTGAGACTCCGGGTAAAGCCAGGCGAACCGGCAACGGGCGGTGCAAGCCCGCCGAAAGCCGTCACCGGTCGTGCGGGCCGGGGACAACGTCTCCCGTCCGGTGTAGCACCCTCGTTCGCGGTGGGTTCTCCACTCTCAGGACGACCAGCGGCGGGTCCGTCATGGGTTCCAGTCCCCCCAGCGAACCCCACAGGCGCGAACGCGGCCCCGGTGGACGGAGCGCCGTTGTTCGTCGGTAGCGGGGAAGCTTAGAGTGAAACGGAGATGGCGCTCGACCAGCAACCGGGACAGGATGAGTCAGGACCGGGAGAGCACGGGCTGGACGGGTTCGGCGTCGTCGGTGAACGCCACCCGGCTGAGTTGCTGGATGAACTCCTCGGACGGATCGATCCTGAGGGAGATGATCCGGTCGTCGCCAGTCCCGATACGCACGTCCAGTTTCCGCTGGCGTACGAGTTCGAGTCCGTCGAGACCGTCCTCGTGGCGGACGCCGTAATCGACCAGCGCTAGTCCACCCGCGAGCACGACCACGCTGAGGACCACGAGCCACCCCGGTGTCAGCACGAGGAGGCCGACGAAACTCACCACGGCAGCGACCACACTCCCGAGTAGTAACGCCCGGGGCTCGTCGATGGCGTCGGGAACGGAGCGCCCGGACCATCGACGGGTGGACGTGCCGCCGCCGTGGGATGGGACGTGCCTCCACGCCGCTGTCACCGTCTCCAGTCCGAGCGTGTCCGTCTGTCGGCGTGCATACTCCCCCACAACGAGGCCCCCGACAGTCACGAGCGCGAGCAACGGGACGAGGACGCCCGTCGTGAGGGCGAACACGCCGGCTCCCCCGAGCAGCGCGCCGAGTCCCCCGGCACCCTGTGGCAGTCGATGGTCGGCAAAGCGGTACGTCCGGGTCGTCCGTGAATAGCTCCGGACGGTACAGATGGAGTCGTACCCGACAGTCACCAGCCGCCCCCCCTCGGAGAGACAGAGCAGTCGCCGGTCGGTGAGGACGATGGAGACGGGATACCGGAACGATGCCTCGGTGAGCGTGCCAGTGGACGCGGCGACCACTGATTCCTCGGGGGCGAGCAACTCCCCCAACTGGTCGTCGGTCGATGGCATCACTGATACCGGTTACGGCAGTACCAGTATTGTAATCGACCACCTAACCGGCGAACCAGCGAGACGCCCGTTACCCACCGGAGGGACCGGCCGACGAGGCATTCCTTTTTGGATTTGTATTTCCAATAAATTCCCGATAACGAGTCATCGGGCAGACCCTCTCCAGTAACGAACTGGCCGGGGGCAAAGCCGAGAGATTATGCCCGAGTAGCGAGCAGGTGGACGTATGCACCAGGTCATCGAGACCGAGCCGTTCGAGGATATCTCGACAGGCCGGGAGGAGGCAATCGAGCTGTACCGGAACATGGTCCGGGCGCGGCGGTTCGACGACCGGGCACTCACGCTCCAGCGCCGCGGGTGGATGAGCAGCTATCCGCCGTTCCGCGGACAGGAGGCCTCGCAGGTCGGGGCGGCACACGCGCTCCGCGAGGACGACTGGCTGTTTCCGACCTACCGCAGTAACGCCATGCAGATCGCCCGGGACGTGCCGATGAGCGACATCCTCCTGTTCCGGCGGGGTCACCGGGAGTTCCACTCCGACCACGACGTCCCCAACTTTCCCCAGGCGGTGCCGATTGCGACCCAGATTCCTCACGCCGCAGGCGCGGGGATGGCCGCCAACTACCTGGGAAACGACCACGTCATCTGCTGTTACTTCGGCGACGGCGCGACCTCGGAAGGGGACTTCCACGAGGGGCTGAACTTCGCGGGCGTCTTCGACGTGCCGGTCGTGTTCTTCTGCGAGAACAACGGCTGGGCGATATCGCTCCCCAGCCACAAGCAGACCGCCAGCGCGACCATCGCCCAGAAGGCCGACGCCTATGGGTTCGACGGCGTGCGCGTCGACGGGAACGACCCCATCGCCGTCAGGCAGACCGTCACGGCGGCCATCGAGGACGCACGCGACGGGTCGCCGGTCCTGGTCGAGAGTCTCACCTACCGGCAGGGGGCCCACACGACCAGCGACGACCCCGACCGCTACGAGGAAACCCAGGAGACCTTTCCGGACTGGCGGACGGCCGATCCCCTGGAGCGGTACGAAGCCTACCTGCGCGACAACGACGTCATCGACGACGACCTCGTCGCATCGATTGAGGCGGAGGCCGAAGAGGAACTGGACGACGCAATCGACGAGGTCGAATCAGTCCCCCGGCCCGACCCCGACGAGATGTTCGATTCGGTGTACGACGAGCCCACACCGCGGCTCGAAGAGCAAAAAGCGTGGGTGCGCTCGTGGGTCCAGGAGCACGGACACCCCGAGTCGGAGTACTGATAGTGGTTGTTGTGACTCTGTTCGGCCCGGCCCGAAATTATCGCCCCGTTCGGCGGCTGAAACGGGGTGCGTGTGACTCTACGGCGGTACATACTCACAACAACCACTATGAGTCCGGGGTTCAGGATTCCCGGAGCGACCGGAGTCGCGTCACGAGGGTGGGCCGGTCCGTGGGCCCGGGGGTCGACCGGTACTTGTACCAGGCACAGGCGGCAACCATCACGGCGAGGCCGTACAGGGGGGGCACTGCGGCGCTGGCGACGCTGTACCAGAGGGTATCGAGGGGTTCGGGCAACCCATTGAGGAGTTCGACCATCCCCTCCGTACTTTCGGTGACCGAAAAGATGAGGCCGCCGGCGATGAAGAGGATGCGACCGGGGCCCTCGCGCCAGATGTACAGCAACGCGACGAGGGGTAGATACAGGAAGATGAGATACCACCGAAACGAGGTAAAGACCACGAGCATCACCACGAGCGTGACGAAGATGGCCATCAGCCGGTCGACGTCGGTGGTCACGTCCCGGTAGAAGTACGCGAGCACGGGAATACAGACGAGGATGGCGAGGACGACGACGGCCTCGTACGGTGCGCTCGGCCAGAGTTCCCAGAGGTAGTGCGAGAGGGGTTGCTGGATGGTAACGTAGTACGTCCCGTCGACCGGATAGCCGCCGACGAACTGGTCCGACCCCGCCCGGCCGGTGAGGACGTCGGTGAAGTAGTACTTCGTGGTGTCGAAGCCAAAGAGGGCCAGTCCCGCAAGGAGTCCCCCGATACCCGTCGCAATCGCCGCTCCGACGGCCCGCCACTGGCGCTGTCGGAGGAACCACAGCCCGATAATCGCCGGAAACACCTTGAACAGCGCGGTCAACCCGATGATGACGCCGGCGAGTTCCTGGCGACCCTGGTGGAGCGCCCAGAACCCGAGGACGAACGCGAGCGCCAGGAACATGTTGATGTTGCCGAAGTATATCGTTCCAAACGCGTGTGTCGACAGGAGGAACGCGGCGAGGACGAGCGCGATGTCGACCCAGCCGAGGGTCGGTCCGAACGACTCGACGTAATCGACGATGAGCGCCGTCGCGGCCACGGCCGCGAGCACCGACAGCACCGTCAGTATCGCGTATCCCGTCGTCCATTCGAGGAGTGTAAACGGGTAATAAAAGATCACCGTTACCGGCGGGTACAGGTAGACCGCCCAGTCGAACGTATCCGGGGGTGCGACGTCGTAGAAGACCTTGCCATCGAGGGCCAGTTCCGCGGCGTGATGGTAGGCCCGGTAGTTTATCCCCATCTTGCTTCCCGGGTCCCAGACGAACAGCCCGATGCGGGAGTTACCGCGGTAGGATTTGAGGCCGAGCGGGAGCGTCGCAAGCAGGACGAGCCAGGCACCGACAGCCCAGCGGCTCACCAGCGGACGGGAAAGCGGCGAGGACCGTAACAGGGACATATCTACCGGTCAACGGGAGTCGGCGGTAATATCTTTCGATTAGTCAATCATCCACTGAAGGGCGGACGGCTACCCCCGTTAGTACCTCGGGGAAGAAATTGAAGAACTCGAATGTGTGGGAAGCCCCCGCCTGCTTGACTCGGGGGCCTGGCGAGGTTCGCTCGCCGTTCGAGCAAGCCGTGGCCTCTCTCCGGTCGGCCACGCGCTCGCTGCGCGCTTCGCAGTGCTTGCGTCGGCCGCCGTCGTCGAGCACCGGGAAGCGAGCTTCCCGAGCAATCGGCGGCTCGCCGCCGATGACAGCCGGCCCCTTCCAGTCCCACCCATGTTGCCAATTCGGCCAGCCACCGCTGTCAGCTGGACACATCCTCACCCGGGTGGGAAAGAAAGGGGCAGGGCGCTCGATCCATCCCGGACGA
>PXQO01000075.1 GCA_003021285.1 Halobacteriales archaeon QH_2_65_14
GCCAGTCGAAGAAGCCACCCAGGAACGCCTTCTGGAGGGCGAGTCGCTGTCGGTCGGTCAGCTTCTCCTCGATGGCCGCGACGAGTTCCTGTTTCGTCTGGTTCCTGCGTTTGTGCTCGCGACGGGCGACGAGTTCGATGGAGGGGTAAGTCTCGGCGAACTGCTCGATGACCGTCCGCGGGTCGACGCTCGGGGGCAGTTCGACCGTGAGCTGAACGTTGCGGCCGTCCGCGACGATGTCCGTCGTTTCGACGCCGAGTCCCGCCAGCCGGGAGACCAGCGGCGGGTCGGCAACCCGGAACTCGACGACGCTCGTTCCCTCGTCCCTGCTGACGTGTGTCACCTCGATGAGATTCTCGTGGGTCTGTTCGTACTCGGCGAGTGCGGCGGTGTCGGCACCGTGGACCAGAAACACCACCGTTACCGTCCCGTCGTCGTGTGAGATCGAGCCCTCGTAGGCGAGCGAGCAGTCGAGTACGGTGGCGACGTCCGTGTACAGCACGTCCTCGTCCATGAGGACGAGTTCGAGTTCGACCACGCTGTCGGTCGTGAGGATGCGCCGACTCTCTATCGCGTGGATCGCCGTCGAGACGACTCTGGCCAGCACGTCGAGTACCCCGAGTTCGCGCTCGTCGAACGCGCCGTCCGGGGACACGTACACCGTCAACACGCCGTACGTCGTGTCGCCGTACACCAGCGGCAGTGCTGCGAGCGTACAGTGCGTCTCGGTTCCGTCAGTCCGGTCCGGCCCGGCGGCTGTCGTGACCGCGTCGAGTGCCGGGCCGTGGATCGACGACAGCGCCCCCGGGTCGGTGACGTCGACGACCTGCATCTCGCCCAGCCGGACCGCCGCCGCAGTCGGGTCGTCCGCGTCCCCCTGGAGCGTGGCCTCCGTCGAGGGCGTGTTGCGCCCGGCGGCGGCGACGGACGCGATTGTCTCGGTTCGCAGGTCGAGCCGGCCGATCCACGCACAGACGTACGGGCCGACGGCCGCCAGCTGGGCACACAGCGTCCGTTCGAGTTCCTCGCGCGAACTCGCCCGGAGTGGGGCCTCCATGACGTTCCGGACGAGTCCCTCGATGCGCGAGGTGAGCCGTTCGAGCGTGCGGTGCTGTTCGCGGACGCGGAGTTCCGCGAGCTTTCGTTGCGTGATGTCGATGTGTGCGACGACGACGTGTCCGCCGTCGGAGCCCGCCAGGCGGGTCGCACGCATCAGGAACCACCGTCTCCGCTCCGGCGAGTGACACGGGTACTCCAGTTCGAACAGCTCGCGCTCGCCGTCGATGACCTGCCGGAGTCCCTCCATCGCCCTTGCGGCGTGTTCGTCGTCTGTCTCGTCGACGCCCCTGAAGTAGTTAGCGCCGACCATGTCCCCGTCGTCCCCGCCGAACTCGCGCCACGCCCCGTTCGTGAATATTATGGTGCCGTCCTCGTCGACTACTGCGATGTTGAATGGGAGGGTATCGAGCGTGAGCGTCGCCAGCGAATCACGCTGTTTCATCTGCTTACCTGTCATCACGGCTCACAGGGGATAAATCCGCGGTCTATCTTGTTTGGAAAGAACCCGGGACATGGCGTGTGTCGGTACCGCTGGACACGTTCGGTTTCACGCATGCTTCCCTCTTTACGGTGACGTGTTCGGGTTCGACATCGTCGAGGGGAAACCGGAGCACGGCTTCGTCCAGTTCGACACTGGCGGGTGTCGTCTCTGTCTCCACGCAGGCGGCGAGGGCGACCGGGGTACCGACGCGCCGAAGGTCGTCTTCGCGGTCGACGACGTCGATGCCGTCCGGAACTACCTGCGAGACCACGGCGTCGAGGTCGGAGAAATCCGGTCGCCAGCGTCCGGACCACGTCTGTGACGGCCGCGACCCGGAGGGCAACACGTTCTCGATAGAAGCCTCGACCGCCTCCGAGTGCTCGTAGCGACCGTCAGGGAGCCGACGCGATAATCTGGGTAATCGTCACGGCAAACACCTGTCCGCAGTCACACCGAACGTAGTCGGTCGTCCCTTCGACCGCCGTCCACGTCTCACACTCGTCACAGTGAATCTTTGCCTTCGGTGTCATGGGCGCATCGACAACACCCTCTCTCAAGAGTATGGGCCGGCTACGTCCCGCAACCGACCGGTAGCGAGTTTCTACCGGCCAGTTCGACCGCCGCCTCGACAACAGGAGGCCAACGGTAACCGGAGCAATCAGCCTTCCTCTTCGACGATTTTGATGCCTCGGTTGTTGACCGCAGTCGGGTCGAGTCCCACCTCTTCGAGGAACTGTTTGTACTCGCGTTCGCACTGTTCGGCGTCGGTCTGTCGGTCGGAGGCGTGGTCACACAGTGCCGCCAGGTCCTCGGGAACCTCGTTCGTGTAAACGATCCAGTGGTTGATCAGGTCCGAGAGCCGCCGGATGGGGGAGGTGAAGTGACCGTAAATCTCGAAGTTGAGCGCGTGGTGGCCGCCGAAGGGGTCGCTCATGTACTTCGCGCGGGGCATCACCTTCATGACGGCCCACTGGATTTTGTCGAGCTGGCGCTCGGGTGCCTCCTCAAGGGTGGCATTGACGGCCTTGCGGGGTTCGTCCCACTTGTCGCCGGGGATCGAGACGCCGTCGAGTTCCTGTATCTCGCGGAGCGCCTCGCTCCACTCGTCGGGCGTGGGCTGGGGGTGGACGCGGTACATCGCCTCGACGCCGCGGTCCCACATCAGCTCGTGGGTGACCGCCTTGTTGGCCTTGAGCATGCACTCCTCGATGATTGTGTGAGCGCGGTCCCGGCGCGGGTTCAACACGAGCGAGCCGTCGGCCTTGCGCTGTTCGTGCATCCGGTCGGCCAGCTCCCAGACGAGCTGTGTCTTCTCCGCCAGGTCGACCTCGGGGTCTTCGAGAAACTCGCCGGCGGCGTCGGGGTCGTCGAGGATGTTCTCGCACTCGCTGTAGGTCAGCCGGGCGTCGCTGCGGATGACCGACTTGTAGATGTCGATGGTCTCGTAGCTCAGCGTCTCCCTGTCCAAGTGCATCTCGACGGTGTGG
>PXQO01000076.1:0-5849 GCA_003021285.1 Halobacteriales archaeon QH_2_65_14
CTGGCTCCAGGCCGAACGGCCGGGGGAGGTCACCGGGGAACTGCTGGCGTTCGCCGAGTACTAGACCGGCACGAACCAGTCGGCGTACTCGTCGGGTTGGGTCTCCAGAATCTCGAAGAACCGCGACTGGACGTCCTCGGTGACAGGCCCCCTGGTTCTCTCGCCGACAGCGGTGTCGTCGACCGACCGGATGGGCGTCCCCTCCGCGGCGGTCCCAGTGAAAAACAGTTCGTCGGCGGTGTAGAGTTCGCCCCGGGAGATGGTCGCCTCGTCGTGGACCGTGTATCCGAGGTCGCGGGCGACCTGGATGACCGACCGGCGGGTGATGCCGTCGAGGATGCCCTCGGCCAGTCCCGTCGTGAAGATTTCGCCGTCGCGCACGAGAAAGAGGTTCTCGCCCGGTCCCTCGGCGACGTTGCCCTCATCGTTGAGGACGATGGCCTCGACGTAGCCGTGTCGCCTGGCTTCGAGCGACGCGAGCACGCTGTTGACGTACGCGCCGGTGGTCTTCGAACTGGTCGGAATCTGGCTGGAACTGTACTTGCGCCACGAGGAGACGCCGACGTCGACACCCTGTTCGAGCGCGTCCTCGCCCAGGTAGGTGCCCCACGGCCAGACGGCAATCGCGGTCCTGGGGGGGCCCTCGCTGGGGTTCAGGCCGAGTCGCTTGTAGCCGTAGAAAGCGATGGGCCGGATGTAACACGACGACAGTTCCTCCCGGCGGATGAGTTCGACCGTCGCCTCGGTCAACTCCTCGGGGTCGTAGGGGATGTCCAGTTCGTACGGTTTGGCCGACTCGTAAAACCGGTCGAGGTGGGCGTCCCAGCGAAAAATGGCCGGTCCCGTGTCGGTTTCGTAACAGCGAACACCCTCGAAGATGCCGGTCCCGTAGTGCAAGGCGTGCGTGAGGACGTGTATCGTGGCGTCCTCCCAGTCGAGGAACTCCCCGTCCATCCAGATCGTGTCGACGTCCATCTCGTCGAATGCCATATCCGCACAAACAGGGTCCATCGTTAAGAGTGTTGACGGTTGGACGAACCCCGCCAGTACTTACAATCGCGTTTCCCCAGTGTAGTACGGAGGGGAGACGATTCGAGAACCCGACTCGCCTCGCCGCCGGACACCGTGGACCGACGGCGACGGAAGCGACGGCAACCGCGCGGTTCCCGACGGGGACCTCGATTTCCTCCGCGTGAACGACAGGGCGGCGGCTGTCTTCGGCTACCGCCCGGACGAACTCGTCGGCCAGTCCTGGGACGTGGTTTTCGCGGAGTCGAAGCGGGCCCTCGAAGCCGGCCGGGACGAACTGTTCGACCCCGGTGAAAGGAGTTTGCACAAATAATTAAGTCGGCAGCGGGAGATGTCACCCGTATGTCCGGCGCGAGTGTAACACTGGTCGACCGTGGACGGGTTCGTGCAGACATGGCCTACGTCGTCGACGGCTACTCGATGGGCTCCGCCGCGGAACCGAACCCGGACCACGAGATGAGCGATTTCGTGGTCTGGTGTGGGGTCGTCGAGGCCGGCGGACGGACCTACCTGTTCGACACCGGCCCGCCGAGCGACGCCGCCGACTACTGGCCCGACCCGCTGTACGCGGCCTTCGAGGCCTACGACGCGGCCGACCACTCGCTCGAATCCGACCTCGACGCCCACGGGTACGCGCTCGACGACATCGACGCCGTGGTGATGAGCCACCTCCACCTCGACCACGCCGGCGAACTCGACGCCTTCGAGGGGACGGACACGCCGGTGTACGCCCACGCCGAGGAACTGGAGTACGCGTTCCGGAGCGCGAAGACCGACGAGGGATCGATTGCGTACCTCGCCTCGGACTTCGACGGCCAGTACAACTGGCAACTCGTCCACGAGGAGACCCACACCCTCGCCCCGGGATTCGAACTTCTCCACCTGCCGGGACACACCCCCGGACTGCTCGGCGCGAGAGCCGACACCGACGACGGGACGGTGCTGGTCGCCGGCGACGAGGCCTACGTCCAGAGCAACTACGACGAAGGCGTCCCGCTCGGCCCCGGACTCATGTGGAGCGAACCCGCGTGGCGACGGAGCCGTCGCCGCCTCAAGGAACTGGAACGCCGCACCGACGCGGACGTCGTCTTCGGTCACGACCTCGACGACTTCCAGAGTGGACCGACTAGCTGGGGCTGACGTCCGGGGTTGAAACCCGGTTCCTTCCCGGCGACGCGAAGCAGGCAGTTACCCCACGCAGTTACAGCCGTGCAGTGGCGCGAAGCAGGCAGTTACAGCCCTTCGACGAACTGTGACCCTTCGACGTAGGGGAGGTCGTGGGCTTCGGCGTAGAGAGACGCGTCCCGGGGGGAGAGCGCGCCGCCAGTGTCGCCGTCGAGCATCTCGCAGACCACGACGGCGGGCGGGAGGTCGGCCGCCTCGGCGAGCGCGAGGCCGAGTTCGGTGTGACCGCGGCGGTCGTCGAGCAGGTCGGGGGCACCGCGCAACACGTGGACGTGGCCGGGCGTCCGGAAGGTCGCAACGAAGTCGGTCTCCCCGGGCGCGGTCGCGGCCGCCGCGAGTTCGCGGATGGTCAGCGCGCGGTCCTCGTCGGTGATGCCGGTGTCCGTCTCGCGGTGGTTGACCGGGAGCGAGAACGACGACCGGTCGTCGTACGTGAGGTCGTGGTCGGCCGCCGCGGGGTGGTCGAGCGCGTCCTGGAGGAAGGGGAGGTCGAACGCCTCGGCCACCTCGTGGGCCAGCGCCACGCAGACGAGGCCGCCGGCGTCACGGCGGAGTCGCGCGACCGACGCGGGGGTGACCGCTCCCGCGGGGTAGACGAGGTCGGTCTCGCCCTCGCGGTCGGCCGCGTCGTGGATGCAGACCGGCTCGCCGCGGCGGAACGCGTCGATGGCGCTCTCGACGCGGCTCGCCGTCCCGACGGGGTTACTGCTCCGAGACACGGACGCTCACCTCCGTTCCGTCGTCGAGCGAGAGTTCCTCCCGGAGTTCGTCCGGCGCGATGAGTTCGAGGTGGTCGTCGCCGTGGTGTGTCCGTTCGGGTGCGATGACGTGCGCGTCGTCGTACGCCCGCCCGCCGGTCGAAATCGAGGCCGGGTAGCAGTAGGCCGGCCCGTACGTGCGGTCCTCGGCCTCCCAGCCCTCGATGGTGACCGGCTCGAACGTGTCGAGGCGTGCCCGGGGAACGGCTCGTATCCCAGTTTCTCGCGGAACTGCTCCATGTATCCCGGGAGCGTGATGTAGTGGCGTCCCTCGCCCATGCCGCTGGTGACCGTGCCGACCAGTTCGACGGCCACGTCGTCCTCGAAGATGCGCCGGTAAGCCTCGTACTCGGCCCGGAGTCGGGCACTGCCGTCGTCGGTTATCTCGATCCACTGCCCGTTGCTGACGATGTCGCGCGTGACGTACCCGCCGTCCTCTAGGCGCTGGAGCCGCCTGGAGGCCGTCTGCGTCGACGCGTCGAGCCGGTCCGCCAGCGACGCACACGACAGCTTCGTCTCGCCGTCGAGCGCCCCGACCAGCGCCAGGGGTTTCAGCGTCGTTACCTCCGCGCTGTCGAGGGCCCGCCGTGTCTCTGGCATACCTAAACCTCGTGCAGTTCCGACCATAAGAGTAACGGATGCGTTATGCATCTCAAAATTGTTACGAAGAGGGGAGCGAAACCCCGTGGCGAGGAGTCGACGGCAGGATGGGAAACTGCGTGGTCGACGTGTTTAATAGCGTCGGTCGCGGGTTCAGCGGTCCTCGTCAGGGGGCGTTCCACCGGCGGATTCGACGGATGACTCCTGGCCCCCACCCGTGCCGGTCTCCGTCTCTGCAAGTGGAGCGCCCTCGATACCGTCCCCGGTCACGTCGTCGATGCTCACTTCCGCCGGTCTCTCGCCGTCGTGTGGGGTCCCGAACATCTCGGAAACGGCTTCCTCGCTCGACTCGCCGAAGCCGGCGCTGAGCAGGCGCGTGAGGGCGTCCTCGACGCTGTCGTCGATCTCGTAGTACCTGTCGGGTTCGACTTCGAGGACGAACCCGGTCGTGATGTTGGGGGCGGTCGGAAGAAAGAGCACCTCGCGGCCGTCGGACGTTCTGTTGCCGGTCTTGAACGCGGTCATCCGGAGGCCGTCCCAGACTTCGAGGCGGACGGGTGCCTGGAGTTCGCTCGTCCCGCCGAGTGCGGTTTCGACCGCCATCTTCGAGGCGTTGTAGATGACGCGCAACCCCGGCAGGGAGTTCATCAGGTCGTCGATGGCGGTCTCGACGACGGCTCCGACCGCCGTGCGCATGAGATACCCGACCGAGAAGACGAGCAGAATGAAGATGACGATTGTCAGGGCGACCCGGACCGGTTCCGCCGGAAGCCCGTACGCCTCCGCCAGCGGCCCGATGGGAATCGGCACTCGCGTCAGGTGGCTGTACAGCCACGCGAGCACGATAACCGTCACGATGAGGGGGACCAGGACGATGAGTCCGCTGGCGAAATCTCGCTTCCACGAAGCCATTACGCTACGTTTGGGAAGGGAACGTATGAGTCCTTCTCTTTTCCTGTCGAGTCTCGACGCCCGCCGCGCGGAAGGCGGCCCGGCACCACGAATCACAAGCTACAAATTCAGGGCGAAGCCGCAGGGTTCAATTAGACCCACCACGTACGGGATAGTGTATGGAATGTCACTACTGCGATGCGGACGCCGATATCGTCGTCGAGAAGGACGGAATCCGCGTCGGCGTCTGTGAGGACCACTTCCGCGAGCAGATGGAGGAACTCGCCGACTCCGAGTGGATGAACGACCTGGAAGAGGAACTCGACATCGACCGAGCCGAGTGAGCGTCCTCCCCAGTAGCCCCCCGCTCCGGGACGCCCTCCGCCACGCTAGTTGTCGCCCGTCCCCTCAGTATCGCCGTCCGTGGCCGCGCGGTCGGTATCGTCGCCCGCGTCCGCCCGGTCGGTATCGTCGCCCGCGTCCGCCCGGTTGTTCGTGGCCGATTCGCGAGTCTGGACGCCCTGGTAGTCGACGACGAGTACTGGCACGTCGGTCGAGCGGAGCGTTCGTTCGGTGACGCTCCCGAGCAGTGCCCGCCTGACGCCGGCGCGTCCGTGGCTCCCCATGACCACGAGGTCAATGTCCTCGTCTTCGGCGTAGTCGGCGATCAGCCGGTGGGGCTTGCCGCCGGCGTGGTGTTCGTGGACCGTGAGGCCGCGCTCGGCACCGCGTTCGGCGACGTCCCCCGTCGCCGCTTTTGCTTCCTCGCGGAGGTCGTCCATCCGCTCGAACTTGCCCTGCCGGATGCGGTCGACCTGCTCCGCACCGACCCCGTACGCGATGGCGTCGGTGTCCGCGACGTACAGCGCGTGTACCTCCGCGCCGTACCGCCCGGCGATGTCGAGTGCGTGGTCGACAGCCGCCTCCGCGACCGTGCTCCCGTCCGTCGGAACGAGAATTCGCTCGTACATGTGTGTCGCCTTGTCGTCCAGCGGCTTGTTTCTTGAGTTCCTCGCCGAACGCGACCCGGGAGGGAAAACGCGCCCCCGTGGGCCGTCGCCCTAGTCGCCCCGGACCTTCTCCTGGATGTCGTGGACGACGTCCGGATTGCGGAGCGTACTCGTGTTGCCGAGTTCGTCGCCGTTGGCGATGTCCTCCAGGAGCCGTCGCATGATCTTGCCCGAGCGGGTCTTGGGGAGTTCGGGCGTGAAGATGACCCGCTCCGGGCGGGCTATCGGGCCGATGGCTTCCTCGACCGCCGCGACAATCTCCTCGCGGAAGGCGTCGGACTCCTCCTGACTCTCCTCGGTGATGACGTAGGCATAGACGGCCTCGCCTTTCATCTCGTGCTGGCCGCCGACGACGGCGGCCTCCGCGACGCCCTCG
>PXQO01000076.1:6062-18667 GCA_003021285.1 Halobacteriales archaeon QH_2_65_14
GGGGAGCGTCGTTATCATCATCCCGCCGGTCTCGGTCTGCCACCACGTGTCGACGATGGGACACTCCTCGTTGCCGATGTGTTTGTAGTACCACTTCCAGGCGCGGGGGTTGATCGGCTCGCCGACAGTCCCCAGCAGGCGAAGCGAGGAGAGGTCGTGGCGCTCCGGGTACTCCGGTCCCCACTTCATGAACGCCCGGATCGCCGTCGGCGCGGTGTAGAGTTGTGTGACGTCGTAGTCGTCGACGATCTCCCACAGGCGGTCCTTGTCGGGGTAGTCCGGCGTTCCCTCGTACATGACCGACGTCGTCCCGAGCGCGAGCGGTCCGTAGACGATGTAGGAGTGGCCGGTAATCCAGCCGATGTCGGCCGAACACCAGTAGGTGTCCTCGGGTTTGACGTCGAGCACCGCGTGGCTCGTCCAGGTGACATACGAGAGGTATCCTCCCGTCGTGTGTTTCACCCCCTTCGGTTTGCCCGTCGTCCCCGACGTGTACATCAAAAAGAGCATGTCCTCGGCGTCGCGTGTGACCGGTTCGACTTCGACCCCCTCGTTTGCCGCCACCAACTCGCCGTAGACGCGTTCGTCCCCGGTGACCTCGGGACCCTCCTCGCCCAGGCGGTCGACAACGACGGTCGTCACGTCGCCGTCTACCTGGTCGCGTCCCTTCCGGGCCTTCGAGAGGTGGTCGAGCGCGTCGCCGCGGCGGTAGTAGCCGTCGACGGTCACGAGGTACTCCGAGTCCGACGCGTTCATCCGCTCGGCGAGCGCGTCCGCCGAGAAGCCGGCGAACACGACGGCGTGGGGCGCGCCGATGCGGGCACACGCGAGCATCGCGACCGGCAACTCGGGGATCATCGGCATGTACATCGCAACCACGTCGTCCTCCTCGACGCCCTGCTCGCGCAACGCGGCGGCGAACTCGTTTACCTCGCGGTGGAGTTCCCGGTACGTGTACGTCCGCGTCTCCCCCAGTTCGCCGACCCACTCGATGGCCGGTTCGTCACCACGCTCGTCGAGGTGTCTGTCGAGGCAGTTGGCCGACGCGTTCAGTTCCCCGCCGACGAACCACTCGTAGAACGGTTCGTCGTCGTCGTTCAGCACCTCGTCCCATCCGGATTCCCAGGTCAACAGCTCCGCCGCGTGCTCCCAGGCCTCGGGCCAGTTCTGTTCGAACTCCTCGTAGATTCCCTCGTCGGTGACGTTCGCCCCCTCGACGAACGACGCCGGCGGCTCGAACTCGTCTTGCGCCGCGAGCCGTGCTTCCAGTTGGACTTCGTCTGTCATACACTGTGTTTTTCTCCCATGACGACCTTAAGCATCACCGTTGACCTCCTCCTCCTCCGCCTGAAGGCGGGAGGAATCCCGGCCGCACCGCAAGCGTTGGGATATTCGGGTTTGGCGCGTCACTCGGCGGGTGTTCGCGGTTGGAATCCGCGAGTCCGGCTGAATTGAACGACGCGAGGCTGGGCCAAGCAGCCGTTACCGCTATCCCCCTGACCGAGTGGGGGAGTTACGGGTAGCGTTTTCTGTCTGATATTATCGGCTCCGTTTACGTCTCCGTGTGCGACTACACCACATCGGTCGCAGTTCCACAACCCACGTTTGACACGACTCTCTCCGTCTTCGTGCCCGCACACGCTACATGACGACGACGTGCCACGTTCGTCTGGCATCTCTACCTCGATGCCACGCTCACGGGCTTTGTAGTCGATGAGATTCATCAAGCGTTTGTACGCCCAGTTATCCAACCGTTTGTTCCCGTGTCTGCCCCAGTCATCTTCGTCTACACCGCTTGGGTCGCCGACGACAAGCGTGCCAACCCCGTGGTCAACACACCGCTCAACAATATCTTTCGACAGCGCGTGTAAGAAGTGGTCTTTCCGTCTGGACAGTTTCTCTCGCGCCCACTGTGATTTCTGTGATGGGCCGTGTGGCCCTTCTGTCTGGTACTCTTCGCGTTGGAAGTAATGTTTGTCTTCGCGTAGCGTGTTGCCCGGGTACAACAGAGCGTCGTCGGGGAACGCGACGGCGGCAGGGTTACAGATGCCAAGGTCAACGCCTGCTGTCTTCTCGCCGGGCGACTCTGCGGTGATTTCTGTCTCACAAACAACGTGTAACTCCCAGCGTTGTTTGTAGTTACACCAGACAGCACGGACTTGTTGAATGTTTGTTAACTCGACTTCTGGTGATGCTTGGTACTCGCAAAGGATGAAGTCGCGTCCGTCTTTGTGATTCTTGCCTTTGCTGAGGCGGAGTCTGTTGTGTTTGGTGTCGTGGCGGATGCCTTTTTGTTTCCACGTCACCGTTGAGCGTGGATGTTCTTCGTGGACTCTGTTGCCGTGGCTATCGTAGTAGTTGGTTTTGCGGTAGCCCGGTGGGTTGTCCCGGTCGTCATCGGAGCCAAACCACGAACTGAAAGCTTCAGAAAGCTCTTCGAGAACTTTCTGGCTGGACTGGCTATGCAGTCCCTTGTATTTTGGATGGGTTTTCAGTTCGTGTTTGAGTTCGTTTTCGTCGGGGATTTCACCGGTTTCGTCCCACTGCTGGCGGGCATAGTAGTTGGCAACATTCCAGAGTTTGGATGCCGACCAGCCGTGTCTGTCGAGCGCACCAGCCACTTGCGAGTGGTTCTGGATGCGGCAGACGTAGGTACGGCGTGTTGTCGTCATCCGTTATACATTATTATGAGTTACTGACTTTAAAGTATTGTGGAATATCCAGCACTGGTGTTGCCGGTGGGTTGTGTCAGTGAGTGACGGCGCGTATCCACGCCGTGAACGACGTGGTATTGCGCCTGTTCCACCGATAAATGGCGAATTTTTTATTTATTCTATACTCCCGGACAGCGGGCCGTGGTGGTGGGACAGACCGAGCGATTGGAGCCAGTGTCCCTACACCAGTCACAGCGTTTATTTCGGCTCCTGTCAAACAGAGGGGGTATGGTACTCGGCGGGATAAAGACGGGGACGGAACTCGTGGTCGATTCGGTACGGGTGTTTCGCCGGTATCCGAGACTCGTCGTGCCGTTGCTCGGTATCTGGGTGGTGATAGCGGGACTGGTCATCTGGAACCGGTTTTTCAGAGGGCCGATAGACGGTTTCACGACGATACTGCTGTTGGCGTTCGGCCTGATTTTCGTGCAGGCGTTCCTGCTGGCGTTCGCGTGTTCGATGTTGCTGGAGATGGTCGAACAGGTCGAGACCGGCGGGGACCTGTCGCTGGCGACGGCGTTCGTCGACACGGTACGCGAAAACGTCGCCGCGATGGTGCCGCTGATTCTCGTCTGGTCGGTCGTCTGGTTCGTTCTGTCGGTCATCGAGGCGCTGTTCGAAGACGATTCGAGCGACGGCGAGTACTCGGCCGAGAACGCCGCCCGTGCGCTGGCCGGCGGCAACGGGTCGCTGTTGAGTGCCGGCATCGACGCGCTCAAGAAGGGCATCAGGATGTTCGTGTTCCTCATCCTCCCGGCCATCGCGTGGGAAGACAGGGGCTTCGTCGGGGCGACCAGGCGGGGCTACGGCATCTTCAAAAACAACGTCTCGGCGTTCGTGACCGGCTTCTCGCTGACCTATCTCATCGCCGGGGTCCTGTTCGTCCCGGTCGCGCTCGTCTTCTGGCTCGCCGACCAGGGGCTGATACAGCTGTCAGCGACCCAGTGGTATCTGGTGATCGGCTACGTCGGTATCGCGTGGAGTCTGAGCATCTATCTGGAACAGATGTTCACCGCGGACCTCTTTCTGTGGCACAAGGAATGGGAGCAGGCCGTCGCGGCGGCACAGCGCGACGGCGAGGCCCCGCCGTCGATGCGGGACGTCCCCCGCCCGACGCTGCTGGACGACGTCGACTCGCTCGACGAGCGAAAGCTCCCTGGCGGCGGAGCCGCACCTCCCAGCCGTGCGCGTCGGCGATTCCCTCGACGATGGCGAGGCCGAACCCGGTACCCGTTCCGGAGGAGGTAAACCCGGCGGAAAACACCTTCTCGCGTTCGTCGGCCGGGATGCCGCGCCCGTCGTCGGCCACGAAGAATCCCCGCTCGTCGGGCAGGCCTCCCACCGTGATGGTGAGTTCGTCGTCGGGGTCGCTCGGTCCGTGGTCGAGCGCGTTCCGGAAGAGGTTGCCGAGCAGTTCCTGGGTCCGGCTGGCGTCGGCTCGAATCACGAGGTCGCCCTCGACGTTCAGCCGGGCGTCCGCCGTCTCGACGTGTGTCCAGCTCGTCGTGGCGAGGTCGACCAGGGCGACAGTGTCGACGTCCGACACCAGTTCGTCCCCGCGTGTGAGCGCGAGGAGCTCGGAGATGAGCACCTCCATCCGCCTGGCGGACTCCATCGCAACGTCGACGTGCTCGGAGTCCATCTCGTGGTGGAGATGCGAGAGCCGCCCCTTGACCACGTCGAGCGGGTTCCGGAGGTCGTGGCTGACGATGCTGGCGAACTGTTCGAGCCGGTCGTTTTTCTTCCGGAGTTGGCGCTGGCGTTCCTTGTGGTCGGTGATGTCCCGGACGATGCCGGCGGTCCCGCGGAACTCGCCGTCCTCGGCAGGCAAAAGCGCCATGTGGTCCTCGCAGTAGATTTCCTCGCCGTCGGCAGTGACGGCCGTCCGCTCGAACGTGACGCTTCGTGTCTCACTCTCCCGAAGCGTCTCGATTCGCTCGCGGGCCTTCGCCCGGCTGTCCTCCTCGATGAGCACCGAGACGTGCTCGCCCAGAAGCTCCTCGCGGCTGTAGCCGGTCATCGCCTCCTGTGACTCGTTGACGAACTGGAAGTAGCCGTCCTCGTCGACGGCATACACCAGGTCGTTGACGGACTCCGCGACCGTCTCGTACTGTGCGAGGTCGCGTTCGCGCTCGATTCGGTCGAGTGCGCCACACGCGTGGCCGGCGAGCAACTCCGCCGCCTCCCGGTCGCTCTCGTCGAACGCCCCGACCGTCGACGACCCTCCCTGGAGGACGCCCCAGTCGTCGAGTGGCACGGAAATCCCGGACGCGAACGTGTCCACCGTCGGACTCGCCAGTTCGTGCTCGGACTCGTCGACGACGATGATGCTCTCGCGGCGCTGATACGTCTCGCCCGCGACGCCCTCGTCGACGCGCAGCGGGCGTTCGCCGACCTCGGCCGGTGTCGCCGGCGAGACGCGTCTCACTTCGAAGCGGCCCTCGACGGGCACGAGAAGGGCACACCAGTCGAATCCGACGATTTCGACCGCCGCGTCGACGACCGCGTCGTAGACGTCCGCCTTCGAGGAGACCGATTGCAGGTCGGCCGCAACGTCGTGGAGACGGGTGATCCGTCGGTCCTCCCCAGGCGTCGCCTGGTCCCCGGCCGCAGTGCTGCCGTCCGACCGACGCTTTTCGCCCATGACTGTGTGCTAATGGCGGACGACTCAAAAATCCGTGTGTCTCGGAGAGGGGACTGTTCAGATAAGAGATTCTCAAAGAGAACTGCGACCAGCATGAAAGTCCCGCCCAGCCTGGAAAATAACGCCGGGCGGGACTGAAAGGGGCGAGGCGCTCGCCGGGCGAGACGAAGTAAGCACCGCAGTGCAACGAGGAGCGCAGCCCGAAAGAAGCCCCTCGGTCGGGAAAACCGGACGGTCGTCGCTCCGTCTGCGCCGTCAGAACGCGCCGTAGCCCGCGTATCAGTTACTTCGACCGGAGTTTTTGCCCGGAATCCGGCGGCTCACCTTGTTCGGATTCGGCGGGTCCGGACGGTCGGAACGTCGCTCTCCGCGCCTCGTGAACCAGATGAGCCCGCAGATGAGAGTCGGAAGTCCTAGTACGCCCAAGGCGGCCAGCCCTATTACCCATACTGCTGTCATTACCGTTCACCCCTCTATGAGACGTTCTCCCCCCACAAGGATATAATTTACATATTCTGGCGACCGAAAACAGGCATTAATTTATCGGGGCTGGTATGAATTTTGAGAATGATACTGGGGAGGGGACTTTCGCATCGAGCAGGAGACCGAGCCGGATGAGGGGCCGGTAGAGCAGACAGATGCCGATGAGTCCCTCCCAGATGCCCAGGACCGAGACCAAAAGGTCCGGGGGAACGAGAAAGACAGTGGCCCTGACGAGCGGTTCCGCCGGCTAACGGTTCCTTTTTGAGTGTTGGCAACTAACAGTTCAGTTGCCATGGTAGGGCACAACGGCCTCAAACTCCGGATGATGCTCGCGATGAGCATCCTGTTTGGCTTCTACGCGGCGCTGGCTGGAGCGATCTTCTGGACGTTCGGAACGGGCACCGGCGTGCTAATCGCCGTCTTGGCCGGAAGCGTGCTGTTTGTCGGCTTCCAGTACAAGTTCGGCAAGTGGATGGCGCTCAGGAGCGTCGGCGCGGAGGACATGCCGGAGGGACGCGACGGACGCTACAACTACGGCGAGATTCACCGGTCGACCGAGAAGCTGTGTAGCGAGATGGACATCGAGAAACCGCGGCTGATGGTCGCCGACATGGGCGTTCCGAACGCTTTCGCCGTCGGCCGCAAGGGGGCCGGCGTCGTGGTCATCTCCCGAGAGATCATCGACCTGCTCGACCACGACGAACTCGAAGGCGTCCTCGCACACGAACTCGCCCACATCAAGAACCGCGACGTCGTCATCATGGTGCTGGGCCAGTCCATCGCGTCGATGATCGGTATCGTCGCCCAGTTTGCGGTGCTGTTCGGCGGCGAGCGCAACATCGGGACGTACTTCCTCGCGATGATCGTCGGCACGGTCGCACAGATGCTCGTCATGATATTCGTCATGGCCATCTCCCGCTACCGCGAGTACGTCGCCGACGAGGACGCCGCGCAGTACACCCGCAACCCGCAGGCGATGGCCCGCGCCCTGGAGAAGATCAGCTCCGGCGCACAGGGCAAGGACATGAAAGGCGAGGAGACCGTCAACGCCCTGTGTATCTTCGGCACGGAACGTGGCATCCTGCAATCGCTGTTCTCGACGCACCCGCCCACGGACAAGCGCATCTCCCGCCTGCGCTCAATGTGATTGCCGGGCGGACCGACCGTGAGGACACCGCTACTCACTCTTCTAGGATTGTCGACCGAACGAGTGTCGCCTCGGCTTTCTGCAGGTGTTCGGACGCCGTGCTCGGGGCACAGTCGAGTCGGTCGGCCACGTCCTCGTGAGTCGCCCGGCGGGGGCTGTCGTAGTAGCCGACGGCCAGAGCGACGCGCAACGCCTCGCGCTGGCGCTCGCTCAACTGCTCGGCCGCCGTCTCCGGCTGTGGAATCGTGCCGGTGATGGCGTGGACCTCGACGTCGACGCTCGACGGGAAGTGGTCCATGACGGTCTGGATTTCAGCGTCCTCGCCGACGAATTGCGCGCGGACGGTGCCCTCGCGGTAGACGACCGGCCTGAGGACGACGAGCGCACTCGAAGCGAACAGTTCGAAGAGGTGCTCCCCGAGTACCGTCTGGGAGGGGTCGAACCGGACCAGCAGGTAGCCCGACCCCGGTCCGACCCACGAGTCGCTGACGGCCGTGACCTCGGGTGCTTCGGCCAGCGACTCGCGGGTCGCCGCGAGGTCACCGTCGATCCTGTACAGTCCGCGATGACGCGGAACGCTTCGGGTGCGAGCGCGAGGTCGGGGGTGCCGGTTATCCGCAGGTATCGCATCTCGCCTGGAAGGTGCCCGCCGGGTGTGTTAAACCCCCCGGCTATACGCCGCAGTATCGCTACCGTTCGCTCGACTGTACCGTGACGTATGCCACCGACACTGAGGACGACCGACCTGCGCCGGGAGTTCGGTTCGATCACTGCGCTCGACGGCGTGGACCTCTCGCTCGGCGATGGCGAGATTCTCGGCGTTGCCGGCCCGAACGGCTCCGGGAAGACGACGCTCATCAGGTGCCTGCTCGGCCTGCTCCGGCCGACGGCTGGCGAGGCGACTGTCGACGGAACGCCGACAGAGGCACTCGCCGCGGCGGACCGGCGGCACATCGGGTACATGCCACAGGCGCGGGCCATCTACGACGACCTGACCGTCCGGGAGAACGTCGCCTTCTTCGCGTCGCTGTACGGCGTCGGCGACGACGCCGTCGACCGCGCGCTGTCGTTCGTCGACCTCGCGGACCGGGCGAGCGCCCGTATCGGCGAACTCTCCGGCGGGATGGTCCGCCGGACGAGCCTCGCCTGCGCGCTCGTCCACGACCCGGAGATACTGTTTCTCGACGAGCCGACAGTCGGACTCGACCCGAAACTGCGCGCGAGCATGTGGGACGGGTTCCGCCAGCGTCGCAACGACGGCGCGCTCGTCGTCGTGTCGACGCACTACCTCGGGGAAGTGTCGCGCTGTGACCGCGTCCTCTTTTTGCGCGAGGGACGGGTGCTCGCGCTCGACTCCCCGGAAGGGTTCCTCGACCGGACCGACACGCGTGACCTGGAAATGGCGTTTCTCGCCCTGCTCGAAAACGCACCGCCGGCGCGGGGAGAGAGCAGTCCGGCAGGCGGGGAGGAAAGCCGATGAGACGGACCTGGATGAGGGGGGCGCTCCCCGTCGCCGGCAGGATTCTCCGGACGCTCCGCGGTGACCGCCGGACGCTCGCCCTCGTGGTGGTCGTGCCCGCGTTCGTCCTCTACCTGCTCGGGGAGGTGTTCGTCCGCCCTGACCCCGTCGCACACGTCGTCCTCGCCGTCGTCGTGTTCTTCCTGACGTACATCCTGACCGCCATCGGCTTCCTCCGGGAGCGCACGGCCGGGACGCTCGAACGCGTCCTGGTGTCGCCCATCTCCCGGGCCGGTCTCGTGGTCGGCTACCTCCTGGGATACGGCGTGCTCGCTTTTGTCCAGTCCGTGGTGTTGCTCCTGGCGGCAGTGTCGTTTCTCGGGGTGTCGTTTGCGAACGGGGTCGCGCTGTTCCTGTTCGTCGAGATGCTCGGCGCGCTCACTGCCCTGGGGACGGGGGTCGTCCTCTCGCTGTTTGCCGACAACGAGTTCCAGGCTATCCAGTTCATCCCGGTGGTCATTACGCCACAGGTCCTCCTGGGCGAGACGTTCAGACCCGTCTCGGAACTGCCCGCCCACCTGGAGTATCCGGCGCTCGCAATGCCGGTCACGCACCTCGTCAGAGCGATGGAGTTCGTCGTCCACGGCGGCGATGCCGGCGAGTTTCGGCTGGCCGTGGCTGTCCTGGTCGGGTTCGCCCTTGGGGCCGTTGCGCTCGCGTCCGTGGTCATCCGGCGGGCGAGTTGACCTGCGACGGGAGTCTGTGGTCGTCCGGTTTGCGGGGAGAACGCATTTGGGGGTGGCACGACGATGTGGGGTATGAGCGAGATTCATCCGGGACAGCGCGTCGCCGTCCTCGCGGATTCGCAGAACCTCTATCACTCCGCACAGAGCCTGTACACGCAGAACATCGACTACGCCGCCTTGCTGGAGGACGCTGTTTCGGGCCGGGAGTTGACGCGGGCAATCGCCTACGTCATCCGGGCCGACGCCGACCAGGAGGAGTCTTTCTTCGAGGCGCTCGTCGACATCGGCTTCGAGACCCGCATCAAGGACCTGCGCACGTTCGCCGACGGCTCCAAGAAGGCCGACTGGGACGTCGGCATCAGCCTCGACGCCGTCACGCTCGCCAACCACGTCGACACCATCGCCCTGTGTACCGGCGACGGCGACTTCACCCGTCTGGTCCGGCATCTCCAGCACGAGGGCGTCCGCGTCGAGGTCTACTGTTTCGGCGAATCGACCGCCGACACGCTCGTCGAGGCCGCCGACTCCTTTACCGACATGAGCGCCGACACCAGCCGGTTCCTGCTCTAGCATGCCCGGGAAGGTCCGTCCCGGGGAGTTGCGCTCGGCGGTGGCTCCCCCGGCGACCCCGTCGACGAACCGGTGACTGACGACCTCTATTCGCTGTGGGAGCGCGACGCCGAGTGAGCGAACCGGCTACTCCTCCGAGCCGAACGGCAGCAGCGAGCCGAGTCGCGCCAGGAGTCCGTCCCCGTCGCCGGCCCCGGCGTCGCGTTCGAGTTGCCAGCCGGCGTCCCGGGCGGCCTCGGCGACGTCCTTGTACTCCCAGTCGAGGTGCATCCCCTCGTCGAGTTCCGCGTCCGGCTCGATGTCGTGTTCCTCGGCGAACGATCTGACCGCCGCGGGACTGCGGTCGACGACGCCGACGTACCGGCTCCACTCGCGGGCGTCCTCGATGGCCGCTGCGGGCGCTGCGAGTTCCCGCGTCGCCGAGAGCGTGAACACGAGCGTCATCTCGCCGTGCTCGTGGCCCGCAAGCAGGATTCCCATACCGGCTCTTGACTGGCATCGCTGAAAATAGCTCGCCTTTCATGCCGGTCACAGTCTTCGCCGAGATTCGCGTACCACTACCTCGTCAGGGGAACCCGAACCTGTACAATAGAGACGTACGTCGAGCCGTACGGCGGCCAACACGAGGGACTGCTCCGCCAGCACTCACCGCGCCCGAGCGGCGACGTGACCGACCAGCACCGGTTCACGATTCTCCGCGAGGAGTACGAAGAAGCGACCGAGGGGATGGAGACGCTGGCGTTCGACACGGAGTGGTAGCGCCGGAGCCGCGAGCGGTCACCCTTCCCCGGCCTCGCTCGCCCGTTCGACGACCGCCCGTGCGAGCGCCTCGAAGTCGGCCCGCTCGGGGACGACGTCGACGTCGAGGCCGTGGTCCTCGGCGGTCTCCCGCGTCGGGTCGCCGATTGCCCCGACGACAGCGTCGGCCAGGCCGGCGCGTGCCGCCTCCGCGATACCGCGCTCCGTGGCCGCGTCGAGGAAGTGCTCGACTGTCAGCGAGGAGGTAAAGAGGACGCCGTCAAGCGCTCCCTCGGCGGCGCGTTCGGTCGAGACGCCTGCACCCTCGGGGCGCACGAGGCGGTAGAGTATCGTCTCGTGGACGTACGCACCCGCCGCCTCCAGGCCCTCCAGGAGCACGGCCGAGCCGTGATCGCTCCGGGCCACCTCGACGCGCGCACCGTCGACCTCCCCGAACAGTCGGTCGACCATCCCGGCGGAGGTGTACTCCCCGGGGACGACGTCGACCTCGTAGCCCGCCGCCCGGAGGGCGTCGGCGGTCGCCTCGCCGATGGCACAGAGCCGGCCGCCGGGTCGCCAGCCCGTCCCCTCGACGAGGTCGGCCCCGGTCTTGCTCGTGAGTATCGTGTACTCGGCGTCCTCGCGGGGAAGCCCCCCCATCGGCTCGACCGCGAGCATCGGGTCCGCGAGCGGTTCCGTGCCGAGGGATTCGAGCAGTGCGACGGCGTCGGCCATCCGGTCGTCGTCCGGGCGGAACGCCGCAATCGTCGGTCGGTCGCCGGTCATCCTTACTCCCCGCGTTTCCGTTCGTCGGGGCCCTCGCGTCTGGCCCGCTCGACGAGTTCGGCCGCGCCCCGGTCGGCCAGATCAGCGGCGAACTCGGCCGCCGCCGTGGCGTGGCGCTCGACCGGCAGGTCCCGGGTGTCGCGTACCTCCTCGGTCCCGTCCCGCGAGAGGACGCGGACGTTCGTCGCCACGACATCGCCCTGCAGGCGCGCGAAAATCCCCACGGGGGCGACACAGCCGCCGCCGAGTTCGCCGAGAACCGTCCGCTCGACGGTCGTTTCGACGCGCGTCGGCGGATGGTCGACGACGTCGTGGATGCGCTGTCCGACCTCGTCGTCCAGCGTCGTGACCGCGATGGTCCCCTGGGCCGGCGCGGGGACGAACGACGACGGGTCGAGACGCTCGTGGTCGAGGTGGCGAAGCAGGCCGCTCCGTTCGAGACCCGCCTGAGCGAGACAGATGGCGTCGTACTCCGTCTGGACCTCGCGTTCGAGCGCCCGGCGCTCTATCTCCGCGAGGTCGTCGAACCACTCCTCGGGCGTCCGGTCGAACGCCCCGTCCTCGTCGTCCTGGTCGTCGCTTCCGTCATCGTCGTGCTCGTCACTTTCCTCGGCGGCGTCGGGGAGTTCGCCCGCGGCTTCGAGGCGTCGTTCGTGTTCGCGCTGGAGGGAGGGTGCGAGGAGTTTCTCGACGCGGGTGTCGACGTTGCCACGGAGTCCCTGGATGTCGAGGTCGGGCCGCCCGGCGAGAAACTGTGCCCCCCGCCGGAGGCTGGATGTCCCGACCGTTGCACCCTCGGGGAGGTCGGCGAGGCTCGTTCCGTCGGGCGTGACGAGAACGTCGGCGGCGGGGCCGCGCTCGGGGATGGCCGCCACGACGAGTTCCTCGGGCTGTTCGGTCGGCATGTCCTTCATCGAGTGGACCGCCCCGTCGACCTCGCCCGAGAGCACCTCCTCGTTGAGGCTACGCACGAACGCGCCGGTGGTTCCGAGCCGGTGGATGAGTTCGTCCCGGACCTGGTCCCCGGTCGTCTCGACCTCGACGAGTTCCACCGCGAACCGCCGCCCGGTCAGCTGTTCTTTGACCGCGTTGGCCTGCCATCGTGCGAGCGCTGACCCGCGCGTTGCGAGTCGAAGCTGCTCCCCGCGAGTACTCATTGCCTCTCCCTGCGCGGTCCGGAGTGAAAAGCGTCCCCGTTCGTCGGCGAGTCGAGTCGTGGTCACAGCGGTAACAGCGCGGAAGCCCACCGGCTTTAGCCGTGGGAGGAAGCGCGGAAGCTTGATGTGACTCCGAGCCGAATACAAAGATACGTCCCACA